>NZ_JAZGQK010000002.1:0-268928 GCF_036422035.1 Plantactinospora sonchi | reverse complement strand
ACACGCCGCCGGGCGGGCTTCCGGCAACATCCGGGACAGGGTTCAATGACATCGCGGGCTCTTGACTGGCTTGGGTGTAGGAACCGTTTGCCTATCAAGAGCCCGCGACCATACCCAGCCGCCACGCCGGAACCAACCAGCCTCCTACCACCTCACCGACAACCAGGTTCAGAAACAGGCTCTATAGGAAGGGGCCCTTCCTAACACCTGACGCCACCGCTCATCCCGGGCCGCCGGGGACCGCCGGGCCTCCGCCGGCCGACGCGGGACGGCGTGGCAGGTCGACCCGGTCCGCCGGCAGGTAGATGTCGTACCCGGCCGTGGTGAGCGCGACGTGCGGCGGGTCCACGCCCGCCAACCGGTCCCGGACCGCCGCGCTGAGCCCGGAGCCGACCGGGAGTACGAAGGCCGGCCGGGACGCCCCGGCGACCTGTTCCGGGTACGCCGGATAGCGGTCCCAGCCGACGCTCAGGTCGTTGCGAATGACTCCGCAGACGATCCGCTCCCGGGTCAGGAAGATGATGTTGTTGCAGGTCCAGTACTCGGCGTAGAAGTGCCGTACGCCGAGCCGGTCGAGCGCGGTGACGAGTTCCCGCCGCTGCTCCGCCTGCCGGGAAAGCCCCGGACTCGCACCGACCAGGGCCACGCTGGCCAGCGCCATGGTGCCCGCGAGGGCCACCAGCGGTACCGCCGCCGCCCGGCGGACCAGCCGGCGGGCGGGCACGGGGACCCCGGCGTCACCGGGCCGGGTCAGCGCCGACCAGAGCGGCCAGAGCAGCGCCGGGGTCGAGATCAGCAGACAGGAGAGGTAGCGGGCGCTCTCCACCGGGGTGTTCGCGGCGGCGCTGCTGCTGGCGTACAGGGAGAGGGTCAGCGCGGCGCCGACCGCCAGCGCCAGCCGGCCACCCTGCCGGATCCGCTCCGCCCGCTGGTCGGCCCGGAGCAGACCACGCCCGGCCAGTACCACCGCGGCGACCAGCAGCAGGGGGAGGACGACTCCCCAGGACCGCTGCCAGGGCGCGCACCGGCCAGGATCGCAGAGTCCGGTCCCCATCGGCAGCCCGAGCAGGATCGCGCCGCCCAGCCGGTCCGGCCAGGAGGCGGGCGCTCCGCCGCCCAGCGCGGCGTAGACGGCGAGGGACCGGTGCTCGGGAGCGGCGGTCAGGTTGTGCACCACGATCGGGACGAGGCCGACCAGCAGTCCGGCTCCCAGGGCGAGCCGGGGTCGGCCGGTCAGCTGTCGCCAACGGGCGGCGAGCAGCAGCCCGCCGGCCACGCCGACGTACGGCAGGACCAGCCAGTCGTCCCAGAGGGTCAGCCCGGCGACCAGGCCGAACCCGGCGTACGCCGGTCCGGTGCGCCGGACCGCCCCGAGCCCGAGGTTGACCGCGAGCAGGACCAGCAACGCACCGGCCGGGTTCATCTCCGGATAGCCGCCGGCCGCGATGAGCTGGTTCTTCAGGATCCGGTCGGAGCCGAGGGCGAGCAGCCCGACGGTGAACGTCGCCAGCCACGGGGTGTAGAGGCGCCGGGTGAGCCGCCACATCAGGGCCAGGAAGGCGGCGTAGAGCAGCAGGTTCGGCAGCCGCAGCAGGAAGGTCGAGGAGCCGAGGAGCGCGAGGAGCGGTGCGGCGAGGTACGACTCCAGTGCCCCCATGTAGTACTGGCCGTAGAAGAAGAGCGGAAACGCGCGCCCCTGGGCCACGTGGACCGCCACCAGTCCGGTGACCGCCTCGTCGCTGTTGCTCGGCGGCACCTCGGCGAGCAGCATGGCCAGCCGGTAGCCGAGCCCGAGCAGGGCGAGCCCGACGGCGACCCGACCGGCGGTGAACCGCCACCGGGTCGACGCGGTCGACTCCGGCAGGGTCACGAGCGCCATGCCGGGGAGTTTCGCAGGTGGGAAGGGCTGTCCGGCCGGCGACCCGCCCGGTTCCTCCCATCGGCACCACTCGTCCGGCGTCATCGTGGTTGCTCCCGGTCCGTACCCGGGTCGGGCGGCGTCGACCGGGCCGCAGCCGGCCGGCCGGACCGGTGTGCCGACCGAACGGAGCGGTGCGCCGACCGGGATGCCCGGTGAAATGATCGTGCGTACCGACGGCGGGCGGGCGGTCCCGACTACCCTGGGCCGGGTGAGCGCTCGCCCGTACCCCAGATTCAGCCGTCGACGCGCGGCGGTCGCGCTCTGTGCGGCGGCCGTGCTCGTCACCGGCGGTTGTTCCTTCGGCGAACCGGAACCGGATCCGGCCGGTGAGCCACCGACCTTCCCCACCCCGTCGGTCACACCGAGCGCGGCCGGCGCCGAGCAGCAGATCGCGGCGACCGTGCTGGCGAAGGGCCTGAAGGTCCCCTGGGGGATCGCCTTCCTGCCCGACGGCGGGGCGCTGGTCACCGAGCGGGACACCGCCAAGATCCTGAAGGTCGGTCCGGAGTCCGACCCGGACGGTCTCAAGGTGACCACCGTGCAGACCCTCGACGAGGTCGACGCGGCCGGCGAGGGCGGACTGCTCGGCATCGCGGTGTCGCCGGCCTACGACAAGGACAAGACCGTCTTCGTCTACTACTCGACGGCCGAGGACAACCGGGTAGCCAAGCTCACCCTCGACGGAGAGCCGACCCCGATCCTCACCGGCATCCCGCTCTCCGGAATCCACAACGGCGGGCGGCTCGCCTTCGGCCCGGACGGCTACCTGTACGTCACCACCGGGGACGCCTCCGAGCGCGGACTGGCCCAGCAGACGAGGAGCCTCGGCGGCAAGATCCTGCGGATCACCCCGGCCGGCAAACCGGCACCCGGCAACCCGTTCCCGAACTCCCCCGTCTGGTCGCTCGGGCACCGCAACGTCCAGGGCATCGCCTGGGACGCCAACAAGCGGCTCTACGCCACCGAGTTCGGACAGAGCCGCTGGGACGAGATCAACCTGATCCGCCCGGGGCAGAACTACGGCTGGCCCGAGATCGAGGGCCAGGAGGAGAACAGCGGCGGCGGCGCCGCCAACGACAAGTTCGCCGAGCCGCTCGTCGTCTGGCCCACCGCGGAGTCCTCCTGTTCCGGGGCCGCCGTCGTCGAGCGGGTACTGGTGGCGGCGTGCCTGCGCGGAGAACGGCTCTGGACGGTGGAACTCACCGCGGCCGGCGGCGTGCTCGGTCAACCCCGACCGCTGCTGACCGGCGAGTTCGGTCGGCTCCGGACCGCCGTGGTCGCCCCCGACGGCTCGCTGTGGATCTCCACCTCGAATCACGACGGGCGGGGCGACCCGGCCCCCGACGACGACCGGATCATCCGGCTGGTCTTCTCCGGCGGAACGGCCGGCCGCAGCTGAGCCGGCCCGCACCGCGGCGGTTTCCGCGGACCGTTGAGTGGGCAGGTGATGATTGACCATGGACTGGCGGAGGAACCACACCCGGACCGCCGGAGGCGACCAGCCTCCGGCGGTCCGCCGCGTGCTGCGCGCGGCCGTACGCGGCGGCCGGCGGGTGGCCGGCGCCACCGCCAGCCGTCGGGTCGGATGCGCGCTGTCGATCCTCGCCGTCACCGTCGTCGGGATCGTCGTCGGAGTGCTGCTCGGCGGGCGTCTGGAGACCGACATCGGACCGTTCCGGGCCGAGATGGCGATCACCCCGTCGGTCGACGGCGGTACCACCGTGACCATCCCGCCGCTCGGCGCACTCGAACTCGGCAGCCACACCGGCCCCGCCCACCTGTCGGTCCGGCTCGGCTCGCTCGACCAGCGCCGCACCGAGGCGTTGATCGACGACCCGGCCAGCATCAGCCGGGCCAGCCAGTCCGCCGTCGCCGACGTGACGAACGGCGTGATCCGGGTCGGCATCCGGACCGTCGCTGTCTCCGTCCTGACCACGCTGATCCTGGCGGCGCTGGTCTTCCGCCGGATCCGCCGGGTCGCCTGGTCCGGCTTCCTCGCCCTGGTGATCACCGGCGGCAGTCTCGGCATCGCGGCGGCCACCTTCCGACCCGACGCGATCGAGGAGCCGCGCTACGAGGGTCTGCTGGTCAACGCCCCGGCGATCGTCGGTGACGTGCGGCGGATCGCCAACGACTACGGCCGGTACGCCGAGCAGCTCCAACGGCTGGTCGGCAACGTCAGCCAGCTCTACACCACCGTCTCCAGCCTGCCCATCTTCGAGCAGACCCAGGGCAGCGTACGGGTGCTGCACGTATCCGACCTGCACCTGAACCCGTCCGCCTGGCAGGTGGTCCGGACCGTCGTCGAACAGTTCAAGATCGATGTGGTGATCGACACCGGCGACATCACCGACTTCGGCAGCGAACCCGAGGCCTCCTTCGTCGGATCGATCAACCTGCTCAAGGTGCCGTACGTCTTCATCCGCGGCAACCACGACTCGGCGGCCACCGCCGCCGCCGTCGACCGGCAGCCGAACGCCGTCGTCCTGGACAACTCGATCGTCACGGTGGCCGGGCTGACCATCGCCGGCATCCGCGACCCCCGCTTCACCCCGGACAAGGAGACCTCACCGCCCGGCTCCGGCGCCCTGCCGGAGACCGTCAACCAGGTGACCCAGACCGGCGAACAGTTGGCGGCGACGATCCGCGCCTTCGGCAGGCCGGTCGACATCGCGTTGGTGCACGATCCGGCCTCGGCCGGTGCGCTCTCCGGCGTCGTACCGCTGGTACTGGCCGGACACACGCACAACCGGGAGGTACGGGAACTGCCGCAGGTGCCGGGTGCGGTGCCGACCCAGTTGCAGATCCAGGGCTCCACCGGCGGGGCCGGGCTCCGCGGCCTCGAAGGTGACCAGCCGACCCCGCTGGCGATGTCGGTGCTCTACTTCGACCAGCAGCGGGCCCTGCAGGCGTACGACGACATCCGGCTCGGCGGCACCGGTGAGGCGCAGGTCAACCTGCAGCGGCACGTGGTTCGGGAGGAGGGTCCGCCGACCCCGGCCACGCCGACTCCCGGCGGCCCGTCGACCGCACCCGGCCCGCCGACCGGATCGGGTGGACCGGTCACGCCGGGGGCACCGCTCACCGTCACCCCGCCGACCGCCACCCGCTGACGTGTAAGGAAGGGCCCCTCCTTATACAAAATGCGATAAGAAGGGGCCCTTCCTAACACCTGACGCACGGAAGCGGCGGAGCGGCGGAGCGGCGGTCCGGCCGGGGGCGGTCGGACGGACGGCTTTCCGAACCAGCCCCTGGATCAGCCCTCGACGCCGAGGCGGGACAGGACCAGCGACCGTACGGTCTTGGCGTCGGCCTGTCCCCGGGTGGTCTTCATGACCGCGCCGACCAGGGCACCGGCCGCCGCGACCTTGCCGTCCCGGACCTTGGCCGCGATGTCGGGGTTGGCGGCGATCGCCTCGTCCACGGCGGCGGTGAGCGCACCGGTGTCCGAGACCACCTCCAGCCCCCGGGCGGTCATGATCTCGCTCGGCGAACCCTCACCCGCGACCACCCCTTCGAGTACGGTCCGGGCCAGCTTGTCGGTGAGCTTGCCGTCGTCGACCAGCCGCTGCAGCTCGGCAACCTGCGCCGGGGTCGCCCCGACCGCCGACAGCTCGACACCGGTCTCGTTGGCCCGCCGGGACAGCTCGCCCAGCCACCACTTCCGGGCCGTGGCGGGGGTGGTGCCGGCGGCGACGGTCTGCTCGATCAGCTCGACCGCGCCGGCGTTGATCACCGACTGCATGTCGTGCTCGGTCAGGCCCCACTCCTGCTGGAGTCGCATCCGGTGCACCCGGGGCAGCTCCGGCAGCGCGGCCTTCAGCTCGGCGACCCAGGCCGGGTCCGGCGCCAGCGGCACCAGGTCAGGCTCGGGGAAGTAGCGGTAGTCGGTCGCGGTCTCCTTCGACCGGCCCGAGGTGGTGTCGCCGCTGTCCTCGTGGAAGTGCCGGGTCTCCTGCACGATCCGGCCGCCGCCGTCTAGCACACTGGCCTGGCGCAGCATCTCCGAACGGACCGCCCGCTCCACCGAGCGCAGCGAGTTGACGTTCTTGGTCTCCGTCCGGGTGCCCCACTCGGACGAGCCGGCCGGCGACAGCGACGTGTTCACGTCGCAGCGCAGCGAGCCCTCCTCCATCCGTACGTCGGAGACGCCCAGCGAGCGGATCACGTCCCGCAGCTCGGTGACGTACGCCCGGGCGACCAGCGGCGCCTTCGCCCCGGTGCCGTCGATCGGCTTGGTGACGATCTCGACCAGCGGAATCCCGGCCCGGTTGTAGTCGACGAGCGACTCGGTGGCGCCCTGGATCCGACCGGTGGCGCCGCCGACGTGCAGGGTCTTGCCGGTGTCCTCCTCCAGGTGCACCCGCTCGATCCCGATCCGGACCGTCTCGCCGTCCACCTCGACGTCGAGCCAGCCGTCCACGCAGAGCGGCTCGTCGTACTGGCTGATCTGGAAGTTCTTCGGCATGTCCGGGTAGAAGTAGTTCTTCCGGGCGAACCGGCACCAGGTGGCGATCGTGCAGTTGAGCGCCAGGCCGATCCGGATCGTCGCCTCGATCGCCGCCTTGTTCGCGACCGGCAGCGAGCCCGGCAGACCGAGACAGACCGGACAGACCCGGGTGTTCGGCTCGCCGCCGAAGTCGGTCGGGCAGCCGCAGAACATCTTGGTCCGGGTCCCCAGCTCGACGTGGGTCTCCAGGCCGATCACCGGGGCGTAGCGCTCGACGACGTCGTCGTACGAGGGCAGGACGGTCGTGCTCATCAAGACTCCAGCTCTCGGGTGGCAGCCGGCCCCCGGTGGCAGCCGAACAGAACGTGTCCCAGCCTAATGGCTCAGCCCGCCACGTCTCGCCCGGGTTTCACCGCCCCGCCACGGACACGTCGACGGCCGGGCGGGGACACCCGGGCGGGGACACCCGGGCGGGGAGACCGGCACCGACCGGCACTCACTCGGGTGGCGGGGCGGGGGCACCCGGGCGGACCAGGCCCGTCTCGTACGCGAGGATCACCAGCTGGACCCGGTCCCGGACGTCGAGCTTGGCGATCGTCCGGCTCACGTGCGTCTTCGCGGTCAGCGGGCTGATGAACAACCGGCGGGCGATCTCCTCGTTCGACAATCCGGTGGCGATCAGCCGGAGCACCTCACGTTCCCGCTCGGTCAGCACCGACAACCGGGTGTCGGCGTCGGCGTACCTCGGCACCGGGCGGTGCGCGAACTCCGCGATCACCCGGCGGGTGACGCTCGGCGACAGCAGCGCCTCGCCGGCCGCGACGATCTCGACCGCCTGCCGCAGCTGCGCGGGCTCGATCTCCTTGCTGAGGAAGCCGCTCGCCCCGGCCCGCAGTGCGGCGAAGACGTACTCGTCGGTCTCGAACGTGGTGAGGATGACCACCCGGCAGCCGGACAGCTCCGGATCGCCGACGATCCGCCGGGTGGCGGCGAGCCCGTCCAGGCCGGGCATCCGGATGTCCATCAGCACCACGTCGGGCCGCAGGTCGCGGACGGCCCGGACCGCCTCGTCGCCGGTGCCCGCCTCCCCCACGACGTCGATCTCACGACTGCGCCGGAGCAGGCTGCGGAACCCGGCCCGGACCAGGGCCTGGTCGTCGGCGAGCAGCACGGTGACGGTCACGACCGGAACTGTCCCACCGGAAAGGACGCCCGGACCAGGTACCCGCACGGATCCGCCGCCCCGGCCTCGAAGGTGCCGCCGAGCGCGGCGACCCGCTCCCGCATGCCGCGCAGGCCGTGCCCCGGCGTCGCCGCCGGGCCGGGGCCGGTCCCGTCGTCGACGACCTCGACGGACAGCGTCTCGGCGGTGTACCTCAACCGCACCGTCACCCGACCGGCGCCGGCGTGCCGCACCGTGTTGGTCAGTGCCTCCTGGATGACCCGGTAGGCGGCCAGCGCGACGGGGGCGGGAAGGTCTGCCGGTCCGCCGACGGAGTCGACGACCACGTCCAGTCCGCTGCCCCGGGTCCGGTCCAGCAGGTCGTCGAGCCCGTCCAGGTCCGCCTGCGGCGCCGGTACGTCGTCGGTACCGGCCCGGTCGTCCGGCTGGCGCAGCAGCCGGACCAGGGAGCCCAGGTCGTTCACCGCCCGGGCCCGGACCTCCTGCGCGGTACGCAGCGCCTTGCGGGCCTCCTCCGGTGAGTCCTCCAGTGCCTCGTCCACCACCCGGAGCTGCACGCCGACCACGGTGAGCGTGTGCGCCACCACGTCATGCAACTCCCGGGCGATCCGCAGCCGCTCCTCGACCGCCCGGCGGTCCGCCTCCAGCCGCCGCTCGTGCGCCGCCCGGGCGAGTCCGGCGGCCAGTTCCGAGCGCCACCGTTCCCAGTTGCGGTACGCGAGCGCGACGGCGACGAGCAACGCGAGCCAGAGCGCCTCCGCACCGACCTGGGCGAACGCCCGTGCCCCGTCCAGTCCGGTCACCGTCCAGTCCCAGTTGACCGCGTAGAGGAGTTGGAAGGTTCCCGCACCGACCGCCCAGGCCAGTCCGTTCCGCCGGTCGCGCTCCCCGGCCACCAGCAGGTAGAAGGCGGCGGAGGCCGGCCACGCCCAGCCGACGCTGGTCAGCTCGGCACCCCGGAACGCCAGGATGACCGCCAGGCTGGCCAGCAGCGCGGTCACCGGCCAGCGGTGGCGGACCAGCAGCATCAGCACGAGCCAGGTGGTCATCGGCAGCACACCGTCGTAGCTGAGTTCCGCACCGCCGAGCACGGTGCCGACCGGCACCGCGACCACGGTCACCCCGGCCAGGACGAGGTCGGCGCGGCCGGGTCTGCGGTCCACCCCCGGCGGACCGCCGTCCGTCGCGGCGAACCGGTCCGGTCGTCCGGTCACCGATGCCGCCCCGGTCGATCCGACACCGGCGGGGCTGGTCGTCGAGGTCATTCCGATCACTCCTCACCTGGAGAGCCGACGGTCGCTCCTCCCCCGAGGAGCCGACAGCGACGACGCTAGGCGGCGGGGCCGGTGCCGGCGTCGGCCGGCGGCCGTCCGATCCGGGTACGCCGGCCGCGCACCGCGTACTCCGGGCGGAGTAGTGGCCGACCGTGCGGCACCGGCTCGTGACCTACCCGACCAGTACGGCGACCAGCACCACACAGAGCAGGGCTGCCGGCAGACCCCAGCGGAGCAGAACGCGCAGCCGGTCGCCGCCGGCCGACTCCGCACCGGGGCCGAACAGCCGGCCCGAGACGAGCGGCCACCAGGCGAGCGTGAGCAGCAGCAGCCCGACGCCGGCCAGCAGCCAGCCCGGGGCGTGCAGCACCGGCTGCCTCCAGAACAGTTGCGGGGAGGTCGTCACCGCGATCCCGACGGCCGTGGCGAGTCCGAACCGCCAGTCGGGTCCGCCACCGACCCGCCGTGCGGTGCGCAGCAGCAGCGCCGTGACGAGCACGATCCCGGCCGCTCCGGCCACGATCGAGGCGAGCTGGCCGAGCGTGACCACACCTCCGGTGTCCCGGGTGAGCGCGTCGACGCCGGCGAGCAGCGCCATCACCCCGGCCAGGGTGCCGGTGCCGACCAGGGTGGCCTGCCGGAGTCGGCGACGTACCGGGCCGGTGTCGTCGACCGGCCGCCAGCCCCGGGCGACCTCGGCGGCGTACTCGGCGGGATCACCGAACGCGTCGGCCGGATCGTCGCCGGTGTCGGCGCAGTACGTCCGCACCTCGACGAGGGCGTCGCCGATCTCCCGACCCGGCAGGCCGCGCCGTCGGGCCTCGGTCTCGAACGTCTCCCGCCAGTCGTCCCGGATCGCACCACCGGTCGCCATCGCACCTCCCCGACGCGACGGGCAATCCCGTACCCGTTTGTCGGCACCACCGTAGCGGTCGGGACGTGCTCAGGTGGTCAGCGCGTCGCGCAGTTCGGCGGCCCGGCGGCGGCCCAGCCGGAGCGGGCCGGTGAACTCCAGCCACGAACCGTCCCGAAAGGTCACCCTGAGCCGGGCGCCGTGCAGCCGGTGCCAGCGCCGTCGTGCCCCCGTCACCTCCGCCCGGGAGACCGACCAGAGCGGTTTGAGCTTCGCCGGCACCAGCGGCCGGCCGTCTCCGCCGAACGGCCACATCGCGTTGGAGCGGCCGATCCGGGCCACCAGCAGCCGGCGGTCGGTGACCACCGCGAGCAGTTTCGTGTCGGTCGGCACCGCGCGCAGGTAGTCGGCGGCGACCGAGTCGAGTCGTCCGCGTGCCGCGCGTCCGAAGAGGAGCCTCACCAGCCAGTCGGTCGGCCCGCCACCGCCGATGTTGTCGACGAACTCGACTCCGCTGAGCGCGGCTCCGGCCACCGTCATCGCGGCCACCCGCGCCCCGTCGCCCGACTGCGGCCGGGGTGCCGGGGGCGGTGGCGCCGGCGCGAGCCCGTGTGGGCGTTTCACCTCGCTGAGCGCGAGGATCCGCTCCCCCGGCTCCAGCCGGGGGGCGACCGCCGTGTCGTACCGCTGCCGCTGGTCCATGCCCATCGGTGGTCAGTCCAGCGGATAGTCGTCGGCGGCGCTGCCCAGCACCTCCCGCATCGAGGTCTGCAGCCGGTTGGTCGCCTCCCGCTGGGCGCGCTGGATCGTCGAGGTGATCTCGGCGCTGAGTTCCTCGGGGCTGTACCGCATCGCCCGCGCGGTGACCTCGACCCGGCTCACCCGTCCGGCGTGGTCGGCCGCGACCCGTACGGCGTCGTTCCCGTTCGACACCTCGACCGGTCGGGCGCGCAGTTCCTCGACCCGGCTGTTCAGCTTGTACTGCAGGTTGTCCAGGCTGTTCGCGAGCTGTTCCAACCGGTCCAGCGCGGGGTATTCCACGTCGTTCCCTCCTTGGCCGCCGCCGTCCCACCGCGACGGGTCGTTCTGCCGGGCGGTCAGCCCACCGAGTCGAGCAGGTCCTGGGCACTCTTGGCGTACGGCCCGATGTCCTCACGGTACGTGCCGTCGGTGGCGTAGTTGCGGTCCTTCTGACCGTCCCGGATGTCGTGCATGCCGACGGCGGTGTCCAGCACCGCGCCACCCTTGCCGCTGAGATTCACCGGCGACACCTGGTTGAAGGCGAACCGGGGCAGGCCGACCTTGGCGGCGTACTCGGCCCGGAACGCCATGCCCTCGGCGGACCGGCCCGCCGGTTTCCGGAGGCTGTACTGCTTTTTCAGCTTGCGCAGCTCCATGACCCGCTTCCGGTAGGTGGTCAGCAGGGCCTTGACGTCGTCGAGCTTGCGGGCGAGCTTGACCAGGATCCGGACCAGTTTGCTGACGATCCGGGCGCCACGGCCGAGGGTCATGGCCAGCCGGGCGAGCCAACGGACGATGAACGCGGCGATCGAGGCGCCGAAGCTGAGGAACGCCGCCGCCGCGGCGATGAGCGCCTCGATGAGGAACGCGGTCAGGAACTCGAGAATCAGCTCACAGAGCAGGTTGAACGCGTCGACGGCCGCGTTCGCCGCCTCGACCAGCACCTCCTTCGCGGCGGTCAGGCCGTCGGCGAGTTGCCGGATGCTCTCCTCGACGTTCGTCAGGCCGGTCTGGAAGGCCTCCGCCGCCTGGCCGCCCCAGGCCGGCGGCTGGAGCCGGGCGCGGTCGTTCGCCTGCTGCGCGGCGATCCCGAGTACGTCATTCGCCGCGGCGAGGCACCGTTCGGCCCCCCGCATCAGGTCGTCCGGGTCACCGGCGACCTGTTCGAGCAACTGCTCGAAGGGCGACAGCACGGTGCGGGTGAAGCCCTGCAGCGGCTCCGGCACCGAGGCGACGAACTGCTCGAAATAGGTCTTGCTGCGTTCCAGCGCGACGGCCGACACTCAGCCATCCCCCCTCGTGGTCTCTGTACGCGTCATGACGGTGCCGACCGGCCGGTCAGCCGCCGGTCTGGAACCGGCCCTCGGCGGCGCTGTCGCTGGCCAGGTACGCGTCCCGCTCGGCGAGGATCGCGTCGGCGATCACCTCCATCACCTCCGCCCCGTCGGCGAGCGCCTGGAGGCACTCGTCGAGGCACGTCTCGTACTGGTCGAAGAGGGTGAAGGAGGCGGGCATGATGCCGAAGGACGAACGGCCGACCGCACCGGCCCGCAACTGTCCGCGTACTTCCTCGAAGTCGTCCGCTCGCCCGTAGCTCGTCTTGGCGAAGGCATCCAGAGCCGCCGGGTCTACGGTGAAACCGTCTGAGCCGCCAGTCATGAACGACGACCTTAATGTATGTCCACCGCCGGTTCACCACACCTGTCGGCGGAAATCCGGAAAAGTTCTGGATTCCGCAACCCGGATTCACGCACCGAGGTCACCCGACCGCCAACCGTAGCCGCCACCAGGGCATGGAGCCCGCGCCGGCAGGCTCCGGGAATGGCGGCGCGCGGGAATGCCGGCCCGGACCGGGCAATGACGGCGGACGAACAGCGCCCGCCGGCAATGGTTCGTGTATACGAATTCTGACCGGTGGGGACAACGACCGTGGCCCGGGCGGGGCGGCGTACCGGCTAGTCTCGTGCCCATGTGGTGATCGCTCGGACGAGGAGTGCGCATGGCGCGGGTGGCCGTGATCGGTGACGTCGGTGGACATCCGGAACCGCTACGCGCGGCGCTCGGCGCGCTCGGTGCGGACGCCGACGGGCGGAACCTGCCGCCGGACGTGACCGTGGTCCAGGTCGGCGACCTCGTCGACCGGGGCCCGGACAGCAGCGGGGTCCTCGACCTCGTGCGCTGGTACCTCGACCACCAGCCGGACCGGTGGATCCAGCTCACCGGCAACCACGAGGCGCAGTACCTGCCCGGTGCCGCCGAGTTCTGGCCCGAACGACTCGCCGAACCGGACGTCGAACTGCTCCGCTCCTGGTGGGTGGAGGGGTGGCTGCGGATTGCGGTCGCCCTGCGGTGCGCCGACTCGGAGGATCTGCTGGTCACCCATGCCGGCCTCACCGTCGGCTGTTGGCGGGCGCTGGGCGAGCCGGCGACCGCCGCGAGCGCGGCCCGCCGGCTCAACGAACGCCCCACCCCGCTGATCTTCCGGGGCGGCGAGTCGATCGTGGACCGCTCCGCCGGTCCGCTCTGGGCCGAGGCCGGCTGGGAGCTGCACGAACCGTGGCTGGAGCACCACGCGCGGGGCGGCTTCGTGCCGTTCGGCCAGGTGCACGGGCATTCCCAGCCGGTCCGCTTCGCCGACCGGACGTGGCGTTGCCCTGGCCGGGTCCGGCAGCGGGCGGTGGTCGACTGGGCCGCCCGGCACGTCCGGGTACGTCTCGGCGGACGGATCTTCACCGCGATCGACCCGAAGCACGGGCGTACCGGGGCACCGGAGTGGTCGCCGCTGATCCTCGACGGCGCGGAGATACTCGACCCGAGGTCGGTCGAGCTTCGGCCGTAGGCCGGCTCAGGGCTCCGGGCGGAACGCCGCCGCGACCTCCGACCGCACCGTCCAGCCGAGCGCGTGGTAGAGCGCGCGCCCGTCCTCGGTGGCGACGAGGATCCCGGTACGCAGGCCCCGACGGGTCGCCTCGACGCCGAGGGCACGCATCACCACGCTGCCCAGTCCGCGTCGCCGGTGCGCGTCCGCCGTACCCACCTGGTCGACGATGCCGAACTCTCCGGCCGGAGCCAGTCGGCCGTAGGCGGCGGGTGTGCCGTCCGGCGTGGACACGGTCACCAGCACCATCGGGCCGTCGGTCCGCACCCGCAGGTCGTACGGCGCCGGCGGTGCGACGGAGGTCGCCTCGAACGGCACCGTCATCAGGTGGTTGACGGCGGTGGTGGTCCAGCCGTCGGGCAGTGCGGAGCGGAGCACCTCCGGACTGCCCATGACCTTGAGCCAGGTCCCCGGCCGGTCCGACGTCCGGCCGAACCGGCGCAGGGAGTCGTCGTCGTAGGTGTGCAGCACCGTCCGCTCCCGGTGACCCGGCCGGCCCACCTCGATCCGGAAACCGCCGGGTACCGCGACCGGGTCAGGGGTGGCCCGGCACACCGTCCAGCCCTGTCCCCAGGCCATCACCAGTTCGGGCACGCTGTCAGCCTCGTCGCGCACCCGCACAGCCTATTGCACATGTGTGGCAGGAAGGCTCCATGCTCGACATCCGATCGGCGCTCTCAACCGCCCAGCCACCAGGGACATCCCACCTGCGCCACCCGGTAGGCGGCACTACCGATTACCGGTCGACAGTCGACCGTCACCCTCGGCCCACCCCGACCGCCGCCGCCTGGACCGCAGCCAGGGCCCGCGCGATGTCCCGGTCGCTGGTCTGCCAGTTCGACACCGACATCCGGATCGCGCGGCCCGCCCCGACCGTCGTACCGCTCATCCATGCCTCACCACTGTCGACCACCCGACGCAGCACCTGATCCGTCGTCCGGTCGTCGCCGAACCGGAAGAGCACCTGGTTCAGCACCACCTCGTTGAGCACCTGACAGCCGGGCACGGCGGCCAGGCCGGCGGCGAAGGTCCGGGCGTGCCCACAGGTCCGCTCGACCAGCTCCGCGACGCCCTGCCGGCCGAGGGAGCGCAGTGCCGCGTAGACGGCGAATCCCCGGGCCCGCCGGGAGAAGGCGGGAGTCCAGTCCATCGCGTCCCGTGGATGGCCCGGGCCGCCCTGGACCAGGTACCCGGCGGTCGCGGTCATCGCGGCCCGGTGCGCGTCGGGATGCGCGCAGAAGGCCAGCCCGGAGTCGTACGGCACGTTCAGCCACTTGTGCGCGTCGAAGGCCCACGAGTCGGCGCGCTCGGCACCCGCCACCAGATGGCGGAAGGCCGGACTCGCGGCGGCCCACAGCCCGAAGGCGCCGTCGACGTGCAGCCACGCCCCCGCCTCACGGGCGGCGTCGGCGACCCCGGCCAGGTCGTCGACGGCGCCGGTGTTGACCTCACCGGCCTGGGCGCAGACGATCGCCGGTACGTCCTCGACGGCGAGTTCCCGACGCAGCGCCGGCACCTCGATCCGACCGTCGGTGTCGGCGGGGACGACCCGCACCGAGTCCCGCCCGATCCCCAGGAACCGCAGGGCACGGTCGACGCTCACGTGACGCCGTGCCCCCAGCAGGACCCGGACGGGTGGGGCGCCGGCCAGGCCCCGCTGTTCGACATCCCAACCCAGGCCGCGGAGCACCTGGTGCCGGGCGGCCGCCAGGCAGGTGAGATGGGCCATCTGACACCCGGTGACAAAGGCGAACGACGCGGTACGCGGCAGCCCGAGCAACTCCCGGACCCAGCCACCGGCCACCTCCTCGGCCACCGACGCGGCCGGGCCGCACGCGTAGAAGCCCGGACACTGGTCCCAGACGGAGGTGAGCCAGTCGGCGGCGACGGCCGCCGGCAGACCACCCCCGATCACAAAACCGAAGTAGCGACCCGACGGGATGGCGACCAGTCCCGGCTCGGCCGCCCGGGCCAGCTCCTCCACCACCACCAGCGGATCGACCGGCCCGGTCGGAAGCGGACCGCCGAGCCGGGCACGCAACTCGTCGACGCTCGCCGACTCCCCGACCGGCCGCCGGTCGAGCGAGGCCAGCCAGTCGGTCGCGATCCGCGCCGTCCGGTTCAACAGCTCCTCGACCACACCGGCCGACGGGCCGGTCGGGCCGTCCTGCTTCGCCACCATGTGTTCCTCCGACGTCGACGGACACTCCGACCAGGACGCTAGGGTCGGGCCGCCGTCGGGGTCTTGGACGGAATTGCTCCCGGCTACATTCGGTCGGTGGCGGACGTCGCCGGCCCCTCGCCGGAGCACCGGGAGGCCCACGACGCACGGATGTGGTGGGCCGGCGATCTCGGCGGCGTGGAACTGTTCCGGGCGACGCTCACCGAGTTCGACTTCCGGCCACACGCGCACGAGGAGTTCTTCCTCGCCCTCACCGAAGGCGGCGTCGCCACGCCCAGGTACCGGGGCGACAGCCACGTGATCGGCCCGGGCGACCTGATCGCGCTCAACCCGGAGGAGGTCCACTCCGGCGGTCCCCCGGCCGACGAATCGTGGACGTACCGCGCCGTCTACCCCGGCCCGGAGCTCGTCCGCGGCATCGTCGCGGAGTTCCCCGGCGTGCTGCCCCCGGTGCCCGAATTCGGCGGCGACGTCGTGCGGGACCCGGAGGTCGCGGCCCACCTGCGCCGCTTCCACCAGCTGTCCGAGCTGCCCGGTTCGAGCCCGCTCGAACGGGAGTCCCGACTGGCCCGGACCCTCGTCCTGCTGGTCAGCCGGTACGCGGTCGGCACCTGGTCACCCCGGCCGCCGGGCCGGGAACGCCAGGCGGTGGCGGTCAGCACGGAGTACCTGCGGGAACACGCGGCCGAGAACGTCAGCCTGCGGACCCTGGCCCGGGTCGCCGGGCTCAGCCCGTACCACCTGTGTCGGGTCTTCCGGCAGGCGGTGGGCGTGACGCCACACGCCTACCAGGCACAGGTCCGGGTCTGGCGGGCCAGGTCCCTGCTCCGGGCGGGACTGCCGATCGCCGAGGTCGCCACGGTTTCGGGCTTCTACGACCAGTCGCACCTGACCCGGCACTTCAAGCGGATCCTGGGCCTGACTCCCGGCCGGTACGTCAGGGACACCGACACCTGACGTACCAGCCGGTCGCCGACGGTTACAGCTGCGGCGGGGTGAGGATGCCGACCGCCGACTCCAGGGCGGCGGCGACCCGGTACATCCGGTCGTCCGCCATGGTCGGGGCCATGACCTGCAACCCGACCGGCAGCCCGTCCGACAGTCCGCACGGCACCGAGATGCCCGGACCGCCGTACAGGTTGGTCGGGATGGTGAACAGGTCGGCCAGGTACATCTGGTACGGGTCGGAGGTACGCGACCCGAACGGGAACGCGACGAACGGGGTGGTCGGCGAGATGAGGACGTCGACCTGCTCGAACGCGGCGGTGAAGTCCCGGGTGATCAGGGTACGGACCTTCTGCGCCTGCCCGTAGTAGGCGTCGTAGTACCCCGACGACAGGGCGTACGTGCCGAGCATGATCCGCCGCTTGACCTCGGGGCCGAAGCCGGCGTCCCGGGTCAGCGACATGACCTCCTCCAGCGAGTGCACGCCGTCGTCGCCGACCCGCAGCCCGAACCGCACCCCGTCGAACCGGGCCAGGTTCGAGGAGCACTCACTCGGCGAGATCAGGTAGTACGCCGGCAGCGCGTACTGGAAGTGCGGGCAGGAGACCTCGACGACCTCGGCACCGAGCTTGGCCAGCGCGTCGACGGCGTCCCGGAAGGCGGCCATCACGCCCGGCTCGGCGCCCTCGCCGGAGAACTCGGTGACCAGGCCGAGCCGCACCCCGGTCAGGTCACCGGAGGCGCCGGCCCGGGCGGCGGCGACCACGTCCGGCACCGGCTGCGGGATCGAGGTGGAGTCCCGCCAGTCGTGCCCGCCGATCGCCTCGTGCAGCAGTGCCGCGTCGAGCACGTTCCGGGCACACGGGCCGGGGGTGTCGAGCGAGGACGAGAACGCGACCAGGCCGTACCGGGAGGTGCCGCCGTAGGTCGGCTTGGCGCCGACGGTGCCGGTGACCGCGCCGGGCTGCCGGATCGAGCCGCCGGTGTCGGAGCCGATCGCCAGCGGCGCCTCGTACGCGGCCAGCGCGGCGGAGCTACCGCCTCCGGAGCCGCCCGGGATCCGGGTCAGGTCCCACGGGTTGCTGGTCGGCCCGTACGCCGAGTATTCGGTGGAGGAGCCCATCGCGAACTCGTCCATGTTGGTCTTGCCGAGCATCACCGTGCCGGCCGCGCGCAGCCGCTGCACGATGGTCGCGTCGTACGGCGGGCGCCAGCCCTCCAGGATCTTCGATCCGACCGTGGTCGGCACGCCCTTGGTGGTGAGTACGTCCTTGACCGCCACCGGCACCCCGGCGAGCGGCCCCAGCTCCTCGCCGGCCGCCCGGCGGGCGTCGACGGCCCGGGCCGCCTCCAGCGCCCCGTCGGCGTCGACGTGCAGGAACGCGTGTACGCGGTCGTCGACCGCCGCGATCCGGTCGAGGTGGGCCTGGGTCACCTCGACCGCGGACGCCTCGCCATTGGCGACGAGGGCGGCGATCTCGGTAGCGGTCATCCTGGTCACGTCGGACATCGTGCTCACGCCTTCCCTGCCGAACCGGACGCGGCCTCCGCCGACCCCTCGCCACGTGGGCTGGGTGGCTCGTCCTCGTCCAGGATCCGGGGCACCCGGAACCGGTCGTCCTCGCGGTCCGGCGCCCCGGAGAGCGCCTCCTCCCGGGTCAGGCCGGGCACCACGACGTCGTCACGGAGCACGTTGGTCAGCGGCACCGAGTGCGACGTGGGCGGAATGTCCGCCGCGGCCACCTCACCGACCCGGGCGACGGCCTGAAGGATCACGTCGAGTTGGCCGGCGAAGGTCGCCAGTTCCTCCTCGGTGACGGCGAGCCGCGACAGTCGCGCCAGGTGCGCGACCTCCTCGCGGGAGATGGCGGACATCCGTGCCCCCTTCATGCCTAACGTCTACGCGGCTCGCGCCGTGCTCTCCGTGGCGCAGCCTGACACGCGCGCCGTGACCTGAGCGAGTCTATTTGTGACCCGGAGCGCCGCCGCCTCCGACTCCCCCGAAGCCCGCCGGCCGGCTCACTCGACGCTGGGATGCAGTCGTGCCGCCGCCTCGGCCGGCTCCGGCACGCCCGCCGACTCGCCGACCGGACCGGGCCGACCCAGCGCAGCCGACTCGCCCACCGAACCGGCCCGGACCGCACCGGACGTCGTCGGTTCGGTCCGGACGACCGCCTCCACCTGGCGGGACGGGGCGGCCGGACGCTGCTCCGGCCGCGCCGGGCCGGCACCGGGACGGACCGGCCGGTACCGGGCCAACCAGGTGACCAGATCCTCCGCCGGCATCGGTCGGGCGAAGAACCAGCCCTGTGCGACGTCGCAGCCGGCCGCGTGCAGCAGTCGCCAGGTCCGCTCGTCCTCCACCCCTTCGGCGACGACCCGCAGCCCGAGCGCACCGGCCAGCTCGATCACCGATCGGACGATCGCCGCGTCGTCGGCGTCGGCCACCATGCCGAGGACGAAGGAGCGGTCGACCTTCACCTCGGCCAGCGGCAGCCGCCGGAGGTGCTGCATCGACGAGTACCCGGTGCCGAAGTCGTCGAGGGCGATCGCCACCCCGATCCGGTGCAGCCGGGAGATGGTGGCCAGCACCCGGCGGGGGTCGGCCATCAGCGCCCCCTCGGTCATCTCCAACTGCAGCCGGGACGGCGGCAGGCCGTAGCGGGCGAGGCCCTCGGCGATCTGGTCGGCGATCTCCCCGGTGTGCAGGTCGCGGACGCTGACGTTGACCGCGGCCCGCAGTTCGATGCCGGCGGCCGACCACTTGGCGAGCTGCTCCAGCACGTCGTCGACGACCCGCCGGGTCAGCAGCCGCATCACCGCGCTCTGCTCGGCGACCCGGATCAGCTCCTCCGGGTCGACCATCCCGCGCCGGGGGTGCCGCCACCGCAGCAGCGCCTCCACCCCCACCACCTCGCCGGTGTCGATACTGACCTGCGGCTGGTAGTAGAGGGTGATGTCGCCGACGTCCGAGGCGGCGCCGGTGCCGTCGGCGGGGTTGTCGTCCGGACCGGCCGCGGTGTTGTCGTCCGCGCCGGTGGCCCCGTCGGTCCCGTCGGTCCGTGCGCCGGCCCCGCTCGCGCCGCCGGTCTCCAGCACCCGACGCAGGTCGGCGAGGAGGCTCAGCCGCTCCGCCGAGTTGTGGTCGGATTCGGCGACGTAGACCGCGACCGGGTCGCCCCGGTGTTTCGCCTCGTACATCGCGACGTCGGCGTGCCGCATCAGGGTGGCGAAGTCCGACCCGTGCTCGGGGTAGAGCGCGATACCGATCGAACCGCCGACGTCGAGCGGCAGCCCGTCGAGCGGCACCGGCTCGGCCAGCGCCCCCACTACCTGGTCGGCGAGCCGGCGGGCGTCGTCGACGCCGTCCAGCCGAGTCGCGACGATCGCGAACTCGTCGCCGCCGAGCCGGGCGATGACGTCCTGGGGGCGTACCACGGGGAGGAGGCGTCGGGTCACCTCGACCAGCAGCCGGTCACCGACGGTGTGCCCGAGCGCGTCGTTGACGTGCTTGAACCGGTCGAGGTCGAGCAGCAGCAGGGCGAGTCGGCGCCCGCCCGGGGCGTCCTTGCCGGCCAGCTCGGCGTGCACCGCGACCTGGGCGGTCACCTCGTCCAGGAGGGCCTTCCGGTTCGCCAGCCCGGTCAGCGGGTCGAGCCGGGCCAACTGCTCCCGCTCGGCG
Organism: Plantactinospora sonchi; assembly: GCF_036422035.1. Taxonomy (NCBI): domain Bacteria; kingdom Bacillati; phylum Actinomycetota; class Actinomycetes; order Micromonosporales; family Micromonosporaceae; genus Plantactinospora; species Plantactinospora sonchi. Next base: position 248,819 of record NZ_JAZGQK010000002.1, on the reverse strand, counting down.
GAGAGCCGGGCCATCCGGGAGACCGCGTAGAGCGGCACCACCAGCATCGGGATCAGCGCCGCGCTGGTCCGGGCCGCCGCGACCAGTACCGGGCCGAGCAGCAGCAGGGAGCCGGTGGCGAGCAGTTCGAACCCGAGGCCCTGGCGTACCCGGGTCCACCACCGGCCACCGAAGCGGAGCCGGATCGCGCTGGCGACCAGACCGTGGTTGACGGCCAGCCACGCGGTCCCGGCCCCGACGAGAAACGCGACGTCGAGCAGCCGCAGATGTTCCGCCGTACCGGGTCGCTGGCCGGGCGTGAGCCGGAGCACCAGGTCGGCGGCGGCCAGGGCGCAGGCGTACTGGGCGATGTTGAAGACGGTCCGCCAGACCGCGTACCGCATCCGCAGCCCGGAGGCGACGACGGCGGCGGCCTGCACCGCGATCGCCGGGCCGAGGCCCCATTCCAGGGTGATCGCGAAGGTGAAGCAGATCGACGGGAAGACGGCCAGGTTCTGCCGCGCGGCGTGCGGACTGAACGGACGGGCGTCGAAGGCGACGGCGAGGGCCGCCATCAGCCAGAACGCGAGCGGCAGCCGGGGCAGTTGCGCGGGCAGGGCGGCAAGCGGCGCGACGCTGACCACCACGGCCAGCGCGACCACGGTCCCGACGAAGCCGAAGAACGGTGCCGTCCGACCAGGAGGGACGGAGTTCCGCAGCGCGGCGGCCTCCATGGGACCTCCCGAGCCTCTCGGTCCAGGCGCGCGGCCGACTGCCGCGCGGTGCGCCTCCCATGAAACGCCCTGACCCGGTTCGCGTGGGGGGCGACAGACGCGAATCGGGTCTAGTCGTGACTAACTTGAAATACGCCGCATCTCAACCGCCGCCCTTGTTAACGCAGAGCTGATATTGCAATCACTCATTGTCACCAATGACAACCCTACCCGCCGCTTCCGGTCCTTCCTCGAGCAGCGTCCGGAAGCCGGCCTCATCGAGAATAGGCACTTTCAGCGCCGCCGCCTTCTCCGCCTTCGATCCGGGGTTGTCCCCGACCACCACGAAGTCGGTCTTCTTCGACACCGAGCCGCTGAGCTTGCCGCCCCGGGCCTGCACCTCCTCCGCCGCCCGGTCCCGGGAGTACGCCGCCAGCGTGCCGGTCACCACCACCGTCACCCCCTCCAACGGCCGGGGCCCCGAGTCGACCCGCTCCTCGGCCATCCGTACCCCGGCGTCGGCCCACTTGGCCAGCACCTCCCGGTGCCAGTCGACGGTCAGCCACTCCCGCAGGCTCTCTGCGATCGTCGGGCCGACACCCTCCACCGCGGACAGTTCCTCCTCGCTGGCCGCCTCGATCGCCGCCACCGAACCGAACTCCCGGGCCAACGCCTGGGCGGCGGTCGGACCCACGTGCCGGATCGACAGCGCCACCAGCACCCGCCAGAGTGGTCGTTCCTTCGCCTCGGCGAGACTGTTCAGCATCTTCCCGGCGTTCGTGCTCAGCGTGCCGTCCTTCTTGACGAAGAACGGCACCTGGGTCAACCCCTCCTCGTCCAGGTCGAACAGGTCCCCCTCGTCGGCGACCACCCCGGAGTCGAGCAGCGCGACCGTCGCCTTCTCGCCCAGCACCTCCACGTCCAACCCGTCCCGGCTGCCGAGGTGGACGATCCGCTCCCGCACCTGGGCCGGGCAGGTCCGGGAGTTCGGGCAGCGGATGTCGACATCGCTCTCCTTGGCCGGGGCCAGTGCCGTACCGCAGGACGGGCAACGGGTCGGCATCTCGAAACGCCGGGCGTCGGCCGGGCGCAACTCCACCACCGGCCCGAGCACCTCCGGGATCACGTCGCCGGCCTTGCGGATCACCACCGTGTCGCCGATCAGTACGCCCTTGCGCTCCACCTCACGCGCGTTGTGCAGGGTGGCCAGCGCGACCGTGGAACCGGCCACCCGGACCGGTTCGAGCACCGCGAACGGGGTAACCCGCCCGGTACGGCCCACGTTGACGTCGATGTCGAGCAGCCGGGTGTTCACCTCCTCCGGCGGGTACTTGAAGGCGATCGCCCAGCGCGGCGCCCGGCTCGTCGAGCCCAGCCGGCCCTGGATCGCCACCGGGTCGACCTTGACCACGACACCGTCGATCTCGTGCTCGACGTCGTGCCGGTGTTTCGCGTAGTGCTCGACGTACCCCCGGATGCCGGCCAGGTCCGGCACCACCCGCCACCGGTCGCTGGTCGGCAGGCCCCAGGCCCGCATCGTCTCGTACGCCTCGGACTGGGTGGCCGGCTGGAAACCGTCCCGGGCGCCCAGCCCGTGCACGACCATCCGCAGTGGCCGGCTCGCGGTGACCCGGGGATCCTTCTGCCGCAGGCTGCCGGCCGCCGCGTTCCGGGGGTTGGCGAAGGGCGCCCTGCCCTGCTCGACGAGCCCGGCGTTCAGGTCGGCGAACGCCTCGACCGGGAAGTAGATCTCACCCCGGACCTCCAGCAGCTCGGGCGCGGTCTCGGGGCCCTCGGCCAGCCGCTCCGGCACCTCCCGGATGGTCCGTACGTTGGCGGTGACGTCCTCCCCGGTCCGCCCGTCCCCCCGGGTGGCCGCCCGGACCAGCCGTCCCCGCTCGTAGGTCAGGTTGATCGCCAGGCCGTCGACCTTCAGCTCGCACAGGTAGCCGACCGGACCGCCCGCGTCCCGCCCCACCCGCTCCACCCAGGCTTCCAGCTCCTCCTGGGTGAAGGCGTTGTCCAGGGACATCATCCGTTCGGCGTGCGACACCGGGGTGAACAACGTGGAGAACGTCCCGCCGACCCGCTGGGTGGGTGAGTCCGGGGTACGCAGCGCCGGGTACCGCTCCTCCAGCGCCTCCAGCTCCCGCAGCAGGATGTCGAACTCCGCGTCCGGGATCGTCGGCGCGTCGAGCACGTAGTAGCGGTACTGGTGGTCGGTGATCTCGACGCTCAGCGTGTTGTGCCGCTCCCGCGCCGCAGCCGTCGGTTCCTCGCCGGCAGCCGCCGCCTCCTCCGGGCTGACCTGCTGCGGAATGGCTTCCTCGGACACCGTCGACCTCCGTGATCGGCTACCCCGCAACCGTAACCGGCGGCACCGACCGGAACAGCGCCCCCGGTCGACAATCCGCGCCGGCCACCAGTCAGCCCCGGCCGATGTCGGTGCCCTGCCCCGCCGGTCAGTCGTCCCAGCAGAGGCAGAACGGGTGCCCGACCGGATCGGCGTAGACCCGGAAACCCTCGCCCTCGCCCGGCAGCCGGGTGGCGCCAATCTTCAGCACCTTCGCCTCGGCCTCCTCGATGTCCTCGACGGTGACGTCGAGGTGGAACTGCTGCGGCCGGTCCGGGTCGGGCCAGTGCGGCTCCCGCAGCCCGCGCGCCCGCTGGAAGGCGAGTCGGGGCTGGCCGGGACCGCCGCCGAGCACGATCCACTCGTCGTCGTCGCCACCGTCGTACGTCAGCGGCAGGCCGAGCAGCTCGGCGTAGAAGTTGGCCAGAGCCCGGGTGTCCGGACAGTCGATCACTACGCTGCGCAGTTGTCCGATCATGTCGGCCATATTGCCCGAATCGTGCGACAGGGCAAACCTCACTCCTCGGCGAGTCGGCGTCCGGCGTCCCGGCATGCGGTCAGCACCGCCCGGGCGTACTCGTCGGTGGCGCCGGCGAGGCCGCAGGCCGGGGTGACCACCACCTGTTCGGCGAGCTGGGCACGCGGAAAACCGAGCTTGTCCCAGAGCTGTCGTACCCGGTCGGCGACCTGGGCCGACGACGGTGCCCGACCGGCCGGCGGCGGTAGCGTCGGCGCGGCGCCGGCGAAGAGCCCGAGGCCCGCGTCGATCGCCTCACCGAGCGGGTCGAGCCGGTTGCCGACCAGACCCAGGTCGAGCGCGACGCCGGCCGCTCCGGCCGCCCGGACCAGGTCCAGCGGTACGTCCGGCGCGCAGCAGTGCAGCACGACCGGCACCCCGACGGCGGAGATGACGGTATCGAGCAGCCCGGTCGCGGTGGCCGACTCGACCGGCCGGTACGCCCCCAACCCGCTCTCGGTCGCGATCCGCCCGGCGAGTACGGCCGGCAGCGACGGCTCGTCGAGTTGCAGCACCACGGTGGCCCGGGGCAGCCGCCGACGCACCTGCGCCACGTGTTCCCGCAGGCCGTCGGCGAGCGAGCCGGTGAGGTCCCGGACGGCACCCGGGTCGCGGAGCATCCAGCCCCCGATCGGCAGTTCGATCCCGGCCGCCAGGGTGAGCGGACCGGCCGCCTGGATCTTGAAGGTGCCGGTGAACTCGCCGGCCTGCTCCGTCATCTCGTCGAGGTCGCGTTCCCAGAGGTCGAGGGCCCGACGCAGGTCCCGGCCGGGGCCGCCGGCGATCCGCCAACGGCCGGCGTACAACTCGACCGGAAGGTCGACGAGCAGGGCGGCACCTCGGCCGATCAGGTCGGCGCCCGGTCCCCGGCCGGGCAGTTCGGGCAGATGGGGCAGGGCCAGTTCACCCAGCACGATCCGCTGGGCCTCGGTGATGTCGGTACCCGGCATCGACCCGATGCCGGTCGCGGCGCCGGCCGGCCACGGCCACCGCCGCTCGTCGGTCGTCCGCTGTTCCTCAACCACTCGCTGCTCATCGGTCACCCCGGCAGGCTAGCCCCGGCACCCGCGCCGGCCGGCGTACGGGTCGACGTCGGCGTGGCTGTCACGGGCGCTCCGGCTCCGGTCGACGCCGGGCGTCCGCGCTGTCGACGTTGGCGGCGGGCCGCACGACGCCGTAGTGGTACGCGACGATGACCACGAGCAGCACCACGTTCACCGCGGTGAGCACCGCCAGCGGGGGCAACCGGACGAACCCGGGCAGGGCGGCGAGCAGCACGACCATGCCGGTCAGGCTGCGCCAGGGGAACAGCTCGTACACCAGGGCGCCGAGCAGCACCCGACCGCCGAGGTACAGGGCGGCCCCGCCCACGATCGCGACCGACCAGGCGGCGTTGACCTCCCCGAGCGGATGGTCGAGCGTCACCTCCGCGCCGACGGCGGTGAGCACGACCGCCCCGACCATGACGGCGTGGCAGTATGCCGCGTACACCACCACTCGGGGCCGGTTGCGTTCGAGCGCCGGGCCGAGCCGGTTGGCCGACGGCACGAAGTAGATCCAGAGCAGCAGGCCGGCGTTGAGGAACGCCATCGCGAGGGCGACCGTACGCAGCATGTCCAGGCCCTGCTGGGCGTACGCCATCCCGGTGACCAGGAAGATCTCCCCGAGCGCCACGATGAAGATCTGCTGGTAGCGCTCGGCCAGGTGTACGCCGACCACCTGCAGGTGCTCGCTCTCCAACCGCCCCAGCAGCGGCAGCGGCCAGCCCAGCACGGCCACGCCGTAGTCGAGCGCGATCGCGGTCAGCCAGAGGGCCAGCCGGGCCTCGTCGGGCAGGAAGGCGCCGATCATCAGCGGAACGGCGGAGACGCCGAACCAGACGGCGACAACCATCGTGCGCCGCTGCGCCGGATGCCCTCGCAGGAGCGGAATCAGCAGGGCGGCCCGGCCCAGGTGGACGGCGGCGTACGTACCGGCGAAGAGGACGCCGTGCTCGTCGAACGCCTCCGGTACGGCGCCGGTCATCAGCAGCACCGCGAACATCACCGCGAGGACCAGCCCCCGGATCAGCGGTTCGTGCGGATTGAACCAGTCGGTGGACCAGGCGGTTGTCACCCAGAGCCACCAGATCGCGACGAACAGGGCCGCGGTGTGTACGCCGTTCAGCCAATCGAGGTCGTGGACCAGTCGCGCCGACAGCATGGTGAACGAGATGACGAAGGCCAGGTCGAAGAAGAGTTCCAGGAAGGACGGCTCCTGCGGGTGCTCCCGCCGCCGCAGGAGCCGTCCCGGCCGCTGACCTGCCACCAGTTCGCCCGCCTCGCGTGGTTTGTCCCGCTAGTCGTATCACGCGGGACCACCCGGAGGCTCCGGATATGGCAGGGATGGCCGGCGGGACGGGGCGGGACGCTCAGCCGGTGGCGACCGGAGCCTGAGCGGTGGCGACGGTGTCGCTGATGGTGGCCGAGCCGAGCACGACGTCACCGTCCGGGTCCGGCCGGTACGCCACGATCGCCTGGCCGGCCGCCACCCCCCGGACCGGGCTGTGCAGCTCGGCCCGGAGCGTCCCGGCGCCGAGGCTGACCGTGGCCGGTACGACCTGGCCGTGCGCCCGCAACTGCACCAGGCAGTCGAGCGGGCCGGTCGGCGCCGGTCCCCCGGTCCAGACCGGGCGCTCGGCGCCGACGGTGGAGACCTCCAGCGCCTCGGCCGGCCCGACGGTCACCGTGTTGGTCTTCGGGGTGATCGAGAGCACGTACCGGGGCCGGCCGTCCGGGGCGGGTACCCCGAGCGCCAGCCCCTTGCGCTGGCCGACGGTGTAGGCGTACGCGCCGCTGTGGGTGCCGACGACGGCACCGGTCCGGGCGTCGACGACGTCGCCGGGGGCCTCGCCGAGCCGGTCGGCGAGGAAGCCCCGGGTGTCGCCGTCGGCGATGAAGCAGATGTCGTGCGAGTCCGGTTTGTCGGCCACCGCGAGGCCACGCCGGGCCGCCTCCGCGCGTACCTCGGCCTTGGTCGAGTCGCCGAGCGGGAACATCGACCGGTCCAGCTGCTCGCGGGTCAGCACCGCCAGCACGTACGACTGGTCCTTGGCCTCGTCGACGCTGCGGCGCAGCAACCCGTCCGGGCCGAGCCGGGCGTGGTGCCCGGTGACCACCGCGTCGAAGCCGAGGGCGACGGCCCGGTCCAGCACCGCGGCGAACTTGATCTTCTCGTTGCAGCGCAGGCACGGATTCGGGGTACGACCCGCCGCGTACTCGGCGACGAAGGTCTCCACCACGTCGTCGTGGAACCGGTCGGCCATGTCCCAGACGTAGAACGGAATGCCGATCACGTCGGCGGCACGCCGGGCGTCCCGGGAGTCCTCCAGCGTGCAGCAGCCGCGCGCCCCGGTGCGATAGGTCTGCGGGTTACGGGACAGCGCCAGGTGCACGCCCGTCACGTCGTGCCCGGCCTCCGCCGCGCGCGCGGCGGCGACCGCCGAGTCCACCCCGCCGGACATGGCTGCCAACACCCTCACCGGTCCACCTCCATGCTCCGAGGGTAGCCGGCCCGACCAGCGGGATATTCCCGGCGTCAGCTCCGGGCGGACTTGATCGCACCGGCCCGGCGGGCCCGCTCCACGGCGCCGGGCAGGGCGGCGACCAACGCGTCGACGTCCTGCGCGGTCGAGGTGTGACCGAGGGAGAACCGCAGCGACGACCGGGCCCGGTCGTCCTCCGCGCCCATCGCGAGCAGCACGTGCGACGGCTGGGCCACCCCGGCCGAGCAGGCGGATCCGGTCGAACAGGCGATCCCCTGCGCGTCGAGCAGGAGCAGCAGGGCGTCGCCCTCGCAGCCGGGGAACGAGAAGTGGGCGTTGCCGGGCAGCCGGTCGGTCGGGGCGCCGTTGTAGATCGCCTCCGGCACCGCCTGCCGGACCCGGGCGACCAGGTCGTCGCGGAGCGCCGCGACCCGGGCGGCGTACTCCTGCTGGGTCTTCACCGCGGCCTCGACCGCGGCGGCGAAGGCGACGATCCCCGGCGCGTCGAGGGTGCCGGAGCGGACGTCCCGCTCCTGCCCGCCGCCGTGCAGCACCGGGGTCGCGGCCACGTCACGGCCCAACAGCAGCGCGCCGACCCCGACCGGCCCGCCGAGCTTGTGACCGGTGACGGTGAGCGCCGCCACCCCGCTGGCGGCGAAGTCGACCGGCACCTGGCCGACCGCCTGGACCGCGTCGGTGTGGAACGGGATGTCGTACGCTGCGGCGACCTCGGCGAGCGCGGCGATCGGCTGGACCGTGCCGACCTCGTTGTTCGCCCACATCGCCGAGACCAGTGTCACCTCGGCGCCGTGTTCGTCGAGTACGGCCGCCAGCTGGTCCGGGTCGAGCCGGCCGGTGCCGTCGACCGGCAACCAGCTCGGGGTCGCGCCCTCGTGCCGGGCCAGCCAGTCCACCGGGTCGAGTACCGCGTGGTGTTCGATGGCGCTCGCGACCACCCGGATCCGGGCCGGGTCGGCGGCCCGCCGCGCCCAGAAGATGCCCTTGACCGCGAGGTTGTCGCTCTCCGTACCGCCGCCGGTGAAGATGACCTCGGAGGGCCGGGCGCCCAGTACGGCGGCCACCCGCTCCCGGGACTCCTCGACCCGGCGGCGGGCACATCGCCCGGCGGCGTGCAGCGACGACGGGTTGCCGACCTCGCGCGCGGTCGCGACGTACGCCTTCAGTGCCTCGTCCAGCATCGGAGTGGTCGCCGCGTGATCCAGGTATGTCATCGCGTCCAGCCTAGTGCCAGGTCCGGAACGACCGGTTCGGCCGGCCGGTCGGACCACTGTGCCGGTGGTCCGACCGACTCCGCCGGAAGCACCGGCACGGCACGGGTCACCGGCGCTTACGGATCTCCTCGGCGGCCTGCGGTACGACCTTGAACAGGTCGCCCACCACGCCGAAATCGGCCAGTTCGAAGATCGGCGCCTCGGGGTCCTTGTTGACCGCGACGATCGTCTTCGAGGTCTGCATACCGGCCCGGTGCTGGATGGCGCCGGAGATGCCGAGAGCGACGTAGAGCTGCGGGGAGACCGTCTTGCCGGTCTGCCCGACCTGGAACTGGTGCGGGTAGAAGCCGGAGTCGACCGCGGCCCGGGACGCGCCGACCGCACCGCCGAGCAGATCGGCGAGTTCCTCGACCAGCTTGAAGTTGTCCGCGTTGCCGACCCCGCGACCGCCGGAGACCACCACGGACGCCTCGGTCAGCTCCGGCCGGCTGCCCTTCTGTTCGGCCACCCGCTCCACCACCCGGACCAGCTTGTCGGCCTCGCCGAGGACAACGTCGAGCTGCTCGACGGCGGGCGTGGTCGCGACGGGTGCCGGAGCCGGGGTGACCGAGTTGGGGCGCAGGGTCGCCAGCGGCAGCCCCCGGGTGACCCGGGAGGTGACGATGGTCGAGCCGGCGAAGACGACCTGGGTCGCGTGTCCCTCGGCGGTCAGCTCCGACACGTCGGTGAGCAGGCCGTTGTCCAGCTTGACCGCGAGTCGGCCGGCGATCTCCTTGCCCTCCTGACTGGAGGCGAGCAGCACGGCGGCCGGCTGCACCCGGCGGACCAGGTCGGCCAGCACGGTCGCCTTGGGGGCGACCAGGTGGCCGTCGATCTCCTCGTGCTCGGCCGCGTAGATCTTCTCCGCGCCGTACTCGCCGAGCGGCCCGGCGAGCGCGGCCACGGCGCCGGGGCCGCCGAGCACCACGGCGGACGGGCTGCCGAGTTGGCGGGCGAGGGTGAGCAGTTCGAGCGTGACCTTCTTGACGCCGAACTCCCGGGTGGCTTCGACGACGACAAGTACCTCAGCCATGGCCATTCCTCTCCTGTCTCTCCAGCCCGCTCACACGAACTTCTCGGTGGCGAGGAACTCGACCAGCTTGACGCCGCCGGTGCCGTCGTCGTCGATCCGCTGCCCGACCGAACGCGGCGGGCGGCGGTGGTGTGCCAGGACCTCGGTGGTCGCGCCGGCGGCGCCGACCTCGGCCGCCGGTACCCCGAGGTCGGCCAGGGCGAGGGTCTGCACCGGCTTCTTCTTGGCGGCCATGATGCCCTTGAACGATGCGAGGCGGACCTCGTTGATGGTGTCCCAGACCGAGACGATGGCCGGCGTGGCGGCGGTGACGACCTCGTAGCCCTCCTCGGTCTGCCGCTCCACGGTCAGCGTGCCGCCGTCGATCGTCAGCTTGCGGGCGCCGGTCAGTGCCGCGACACCGAGTCGTTCGGCGAGCATGTGCGGCATCACCTGGACCCGGCCGTCGGTCGACTCGGCGCCGCAGAGCACCAGGTCCGGGTTGAGCTGGCCGAGCGCGGCGGCGAGCACCCTGGAGGTGGTCACCGCGCAGGAGCCGGCGAGCGCGTCGTCCAGCACGTGCACCGCCTTGTCGGCGCCGAGCTGCAACGCCTTACGGATCGACTCGGTGGCCTGGGCCGGTCCCATGGTCAGGACGGTCACCTCGCCGCCGTGCGTCTCCCCGATCCGCAACGCCTCCTCGATGGCGTACTCGTCCATCTCGTTGATGACGTTGCTTGCCGACCCCCGGTCGACGGTGTTGTCGTCACTGCGCAGGTTGCGGTCCATGCTCGAATCGGGCACCTGCTTGACGAGTACGACGATGTTCATCGCGCTTCGACGACCCTCCTGTTGATGGCGATCCCCGCCGTCTGCGACGTTGCCGCCCGGTGGGTCCGGGCGCCCTCCCGTTACCTTAACGATCGGTCAGCCATCGCGGACGACCAGCGTTCCCGCCCACGGCACGACGCTGTCCACGCGGCTATGTTACCCGCAAGTAGCATAGTCTTCCGGAACCTCCCGAAGTGACGCGGCTCACCGCCCGTCGCACTCCCGACCCACAACCGGCCCAGGTCGGCCGACAGCGGGTCGGTCGACGGCGAGTGAGCCGACGGCGGGCGGGGCGACGGCCCGCAGAACCGACAGCGGGCCCGCCCCGCAAAAGGTCAGCTGACGGAATCGAGGGCGTCCCGGATGCTCGCGATCACCGCCGCCTCGTTCGGGCTGATCCCCTCGTGCGCCCGGGCCACCTCCTCGGTGGCACCCAGCACCGTCGCGCGGTAACCGGTCGCCTCGTCCGGCGCCTTCACCCGCAGGATCTCCATCGCCCGACGCAGACCGGGCAGCACCGTCGCGCGGACGTCGTCCGGCCCGCTCGGCAACCGTGGCACAGCACCGGTGGTGAGCACCTCCTGGACCAGCCCGGTGGCGTCGGCGAAGGCGTTCGACGCGGCGATGCTCTCCTTGATCATCGACAGCGCGCCCGGTTCGGCGTTGGACACCAGGAAGACCGCGCCGAAGGCGGCCCGCTTCAGGTCCGCCCGTTCCTCGTCGGTCAGCGTCTGCGTCACGGTTTGGGAGTGTAGACGTACGGGGTGGTGGTGGTGACCGCGACGAAGCCGAGCCGCCCCAGGATCGGCCGACTGTCGTCCGAGGCGTCCACCTGCAACAGACTGAACCCCCGCGCCTCTGCCAACCGCGCCCGGTAGGCGACCAGCGCCCGGTAGATCCCCCGACGCCGCCACTGCGGCAGGGTCGCCCCGCCCCACAGCGTGGCGAACCGGGTCCCGGACACGTACCGCACCCAGGCGGCACTGACCAGCTCACCCTCGTCGGTCTCGGCGACCACCACGGTCAGTGGCGGCTGGTCCAGTTCCGCGCCGGCGGCGAGTTCCCGGGACAGCGCGTCGGCCAGCCAGCCGCCCTCCCCGCCCCAGATCACCGACTTGAACTCACCGATCCGGTCCAGGTCCGCCCGGGCGGTCACCTCACGCAGGCGTACGCCCTCCGGCGGGACCGGCAGCGTCGCCGCCAGCGGCGCGACCGGACCGATCACGACGGTCTCCTGCTCCTCCGGCACGAACCCGGCGGCCCGCAACCGCTCCGGCAGGTCGGCCGGCTCGTCGTGGCCGTGCAGCTTCCACTCCACCTGCTGGCCCAGTGCGGCGAAGTGGTCCCGCTGCCGCAGGATCAGCTCGTCCAACTCCGCACCGCGCAGTCCGTCCAGGTGCTGGTAGGTGAGGAAACCACCCCGGTCCAGTCCCTGGGTCCGCAGCAGTGGGCCGTCCCGGTCCACCGTCACCCCCTCCGGAACCGGCTCCGGAAGCCGGGCCCGCAGCTGGGTGTCGTACGCGGTGAGCAGCAGATCAGGGTCGAGATCAGTCACCAGACCAGGCTATGCCGCACGTCCACCGGATAATCGTGATCGTGCTGCGGGCGATCAGACGGTGGTTCGATCCACAGGAACTACGCGACGTGGGCCAGACCCCCGACTACCGCTTCTCGCTCGCCAACGAACGGACGTTCCTGGCCTGGCTGCGTACCGGACTGGCGCTGGTCGCCGGCGGCCTCGCGGTCGCACAGTTCCTGCCCCCGATGCCGGTGGCGCATCTGCGCGAGGCGCTCGCGGTCGCGCTGCTGCTGCTCGGTGGAGCGGTCGCGGTCCGCGCCGTCGACCGCTGGGCCCGGACCGAACGCGCCATCCGGCTCGGCGAGGAACTGCCCGCCTCCCGCTTTCCGGCACTGCTCGCCCTGCTGGTCGGCCTCGGCGCCGTCCTGCTCGTCGTCGCCGTGCTGGTCCAGGCGGTGCGGCGCCGGTGACCGGCGGCGCGGGTGCCCGGGACAGCCCCCAGCGGGACGCCGGGCTGGCCCGGGAACGGACCCGGCTGGCGTGGCGGCGTACCGCCCTGGCGGTCACCGTGGTCGCGGTGCTCGCCGCCCGGCTGGCCCTGACCCGGGGCACCGTCGGTGCGGTGATCGTCGCGCTGGCCGCGCTCGGCTGGCTCGCCGTACTGGTCGGTACCGTGCCCCGACACGGCGGCCGGACACCCGGCGCCGGGCGTACCCTGCCGCTGACCGCCCTGGTCGCGGCCGGATTCGCGGTACTCGGAGTGCTGCTCGTGCTGACGCCGGTGCGCTGAGCGGACCGGGTGAGTCATCATGGCCACATGGTCCGCCTCTACGCGCTCCTCGCCATCGGGCAACTCATCCTGGCCGTCGTCGCTCTGATCAGCTGCCTCTCGGCGGAGGAGGACGAGATCCGGGCACTTCCCCGGATCGCCTGGGTCCTGATCATCCTCTTCTTCCCGCTGGTCGGCTCGATCGCCTGGTTCGTCGCCGGTCGGCCGCGCCCCGCACCCGGCAGCGCCGGCAGTTCCGGCGGCATCCGGCCGGGCGGCGGTGGGGTCGGGCGTGGACGCCGCCAGGTCGCCCCGGACGACGACCCCGAGTTCCTGCGGTCGCTGGACGAGAACCGGACGAAGCGGGACCGCGAGATGTTCGACCGTTGGGAGCAGGACCTGCGGCGCCGGGAAGAGGAACTTCGCCGCCGGGAGGCCGGCGACCCGCCCCGAGAGCCCGACAAGCCGGAAAGCTGACCCCGGGCACCGGTCCGACCCGCGCCGGGCCGGACCCGTATCGGTCCGGCCGACCCGACCCGGCCAGGCACAATCTACGACGTGCAGATCGCCGTACTCGGCCCGCTCGAGGTGACCGCCGACACCGGGGCACCGGTGACGGTGGGTGGCGCCCGACTGCGCCGGCTGCTGATCCTGCTCGCGCTGGAGCCCGGCCGGATCGTCGACACCGGCCGACTGGTCGACGGCCTCTGGGAGGGCACGCCTCCGGCCGGCGCGGCCAACGCGCTGCAAGCGCTGGTCTCCCGGCTGCGGCGGACGGTACCCGGCGTCCCGGTCGAGTCGCATCCGACCGGCTACCGGCTGGCCGTCGATCCGACCGCGGTGGACGTCGCCCGGTTCGAGCACCTGGTCGACACCGGCCGGGCGCTGCTGGCATCCGATCCGCCCGGCGCGGCGACCGTGCTGGCGGACGCGCTGCGGCTCTGGCGGGGGCCCGCGCTGGCCGACGTGGCGGACGCCGACTTCGCCCGCGCCCCGGCGGCCCGCCTCGACGAACTGCGGCTCACCGCCACCGAGCAGCGGGTCGAGGCCCAGCTCGCCGCCGGTGAGGCCGCTGCCCTGGTACCGGAGCTGCGGGCCCTGGTCGCGGCCCACCCACTCCGGGAACGGTTCGCCGGACAGCTGATCCGGGCACTGCGGGACACCGGCCGGACCGCCGAGGCGCTGACCGCGTACGCCCGGCTGCGCGGCACCCTCGCCGAAACCCTCGGCGCCGAGCCGTCGGCGGAGATCGCCGCCCTGCACCTGGAACTGCTCCGCGACGCGGCGCCGCCCCGACGCCCGGCCGCCGCCGGCCGCGACCCCGACGGCACGACGGTCCCGACCCCGCCCGGCGCGGTGTCGCCGACCCCGGCGCACAACCTGCCCACCCCGCTGACCAGTTTTGTCGGCCGGGGACCGGAGATCGAACGGGTCAGCGGGCTCCTCGCCGGCTCACGGCTGGTCACCCTCACCGGTCCGGGCGGCGCGGGCAAGACGCGACTGGCGATCGAGTCGGCACGTACCCTGCTCGGTCAGGTGCCGGACGGCGGATGGCTGGTCGAACTCGCCCCGGTCACCGACGGCGCCGAGCTGCCGCAGACCGTGCTCCAGGTGCTCGGCCTGCGGGAACCGGGCCTGCTGGCCGCCGCGCGCAACCGGGTCGGTACGCCCGAGACGCCTCCGGTCGACCGGCTCGCCGCCGCCATCGGCACCCGGCGGATGCTGCTGATGCTGGACAACTGCGAGCACCTCGTCGACGCCGCCGCCCGGCTCGCCGACCGGCTGCTCGCCGCCTGTCCACGGCTGCGGGTGCTGGCCACCAGCCGGGAGCCGCTGGGCATCACCGGCGAGACGCTCTGCCCGGTCGACTCGCTCCCGCTGCCGCCGCCGGACGCGGACCCGGACACCGCGCTGACGTACCCGGCGGTGCGGCTGCTCGCCGACCGGGCACGCGCGGTACGCCCCGACTTCACCGTCAACACCGGGAACGTCGGTCCGGTGGTCCAGATCTGCCGCTCCCTCGACGGCATGCCGCTCGCCATCGAACTGGCCGCCGCCCGGCTGCGGAGCATGACCCCGACCCAGGTCGCGGCCCGGCTCGACGACCGGTTCCGGCTGCTCACCGGCGGCAGCCGCACGGCACTGCCCCGGCACCAGACGCTGCGCGCGATCTTCGACTGGAGCTGGGACCTGCTCGACGACGCCGAGCGGGCACTGTGGCGTCGGTTGGCGGTGTTCAGCGGCGGCGCCACCCTCGACGCCGTCGAACGGGTCTGCGCCGCCGACGGGCTCACCCCGGCGTTGCACCCGGACGACGTACTCGACCGGATGGCGGCGCTGGTGGACAAGTCGTTGGTGGTGGTGGGTGGCGACGGCGAGCCGCGCTACCGGATGCTGGAGACCATCCGGGAGTACGGGCTGCGCCGGCTGGCCGAGGCGGGCGAGGCGGAGGCGGTACGCCGCAGCCACGCCGTCGACTTCCTGACCGTCGCCGGCCGGGCCGACAAGGGGTTGCGCCGGGCGGACCAGCTGCGCTGGCTCGGCTGGCTGAACGCCGAGCACGACAACCTGCATGCCGCGCTGCGCTGGGCGGTCGGTGTCGGCGACGCCCGCCTGTCGGTCGGGCTCGTCGCGGCCCTCGGCTGGTACTGGTGGACGCAGGGCCTGCGGATCGAGGCGGTGGAACTGGCCATGCCCGCGCTCGCCCTGCCGGACGTCGACCGGGTGCCCGCCGAACAGCTCGGCGTCGCCCAGCTGATGGCCGCGATGAACCTGCTCAGCATCGGCGGGTTCACCGAGGGCGGGCAGTGGCTGGCCCGGGCCGTCCGGACCGCCCAGGGGCACGAGGCCGACGAGCCGCTGCTGCGCCTGATCCAACCGATCTCCGTGGTCTTCCACGTGAATCCGGCGGCGGCGGCGGTGGACGTACTGGTCGCCGGCTTCGCCGATCCGGACCCCTGGGTCCGGGCGGTCAACCGGATGTTCCACGCCCACCACGAACTCAACTTCGGCCGGTCCCTGGACACCGCGGAAGCCGACATCCGGGCCGCGCTCGACGGTTTCCGGTCCATCGGGGAACGCTGGGGTGCCGCGTACACCCTGGCCACGCTCGGCGACCTGGCCAGCCGGCGCGGCGACCCGGCCCGGGCCGCCGACCTGCGTACCGAGGCACTGGAACTGATGCGCGTGGTCGGCGCCGCCGAGGACCTGCCGGTGATGCAGGCCGCGCTGGCGCACGACCGGTGGCGGCTCGGCGACCACGACCAGGCGTTCACGCTGCTCGCCGACGCCGACCGGCGGGCCGAGCGGATCGGCAACGCCGAATGCCGGGCCGCCGTCGCGCACATGTACGCCGAACTGCTCCGCTTCGGCGGTGACCTCGACGGGGCGCGGCGGCGGCTGACGCAGGCGGGCGACCTGATCACCGAACGCACCATGGCCCCGCAGTGGCGGGCGATGCTCGCCTCGTCGAACGGCTACCTGGACGGCATGCTCGACGACCTCCCGACGGCCCGGAAGCACCACGAACAGGCGCTGGTCTGCGCGCTGAAGTTCTACGACGCCCCGGTGCTGGCCACCGTGCTGGTCGGCTGCGCCGACCTGGCGCTGCGTGTCGGCCGGCCGACCGCCGCCGCCCTGCTGCTCGGGGCGGCGTACGCCCTCCGGGGTGGCGCCGACCTGTCCAGCGTCGACGGCGTACGCGTCGAGTCGACCGCCCGCGAGGCGCTCGGGGAGGCGGACTTCGCCGAGGCGTTCAGCCACGGCCGGAACAGCGACGTCACCCCCGCCGCGCTGCCGGATCTGGTCCGGAACCAGCTCGACGGCTGACCACGGGTACGGCAGGGGCCGGGCGGCGCCGACGGGTCAGACCCGGCGCCGCACCGCCCGGACCGCCAGCGGGGCGAAGACCACCACGATCCCGAGTGCCCAGAGCAGCGAGGTGACGATCGGCCGCGCCTCCGGGCCGGAGACCAGCAGCCCCCGCAGCGCGTCGGCGAGGGTGGTGACCGGGTTGACCTTCACCCAGGCCTGCAGCCAGCCCGGCATGCTCTCGGTCGGTACGAAGGCGTTGCTGGTGAAGGTCAGCGGGAAGATCACCACGAAACCGAACACCTGCACCTTCTCCGGATCGCTGGCCAGGACCCCGACCAGCACCGACAGCCAGGACGCGGCCAGGGTGAAGGCGAGCAGCAGAGCCACCGCGCCGAGCAGGCCGAACACCCCGGTGCCGACCCGGAAGCCGAGGATCACCCCGACCCCGAGCAGCAGCGCGATCGACCAGGCCTGTTTGACGGTGTCCGCGAGGATCCGGCCGGCCAACGGCGCCCACCGGGCGATCGGCAGCGCTCGGAGCCGGTCGAAGAAGCCCTTGGTCAGGTCCATGTTGAGCCCGAAACCGGTGGTCAGGGTGGCGAAGAGGGCGTTCTGCACCACGATGCCGGGCAGCATGAACCGCAGGTACTCGCCCGGACTGTTCGCGATGGCCCCGCCGAAGACGTACGTGAAGAGCAGCACGAACATCAGCGGCTGGATGCTGAGGTCGATCAGCTCCATCGGATTGTGTTTGATCTGCACCAGGCTCCGCCAGGCCAGGGTCATGGTGTGCCGCAGCCCGGCCAGCGGACCCACCCGGTGGTTGGGCAGCGCGGTCGCCGTCGTCAAGGTGGTCATGCCAACGTTCCTTCCAACTGGTTCCCACGCGGGCCCGACCCCTGTGGTTCCGGGTCCCCGCCGCGCGTGCCACCGGCCCGGTGGTCGTCCCGGTCGTCGTGCTGCCCGTCGTCCGGTTCCTCGGCGCGGTGACCGGTCAGCGACAGGAAGACCTCGTCCAGGCTGGCGCCGCGCAGCGCGAGTTCGGCGACGGTCACCTCGGCCTCGTCCAGCCGGCGGACCACCGCGGGCAGGATGTCCCCACCGTTCACCGCCACGGTCGCGGTCTGCTGGGCCAGCTGCGGCTCGGCACCGGTGACCTCGCGGAGCACCGCCAGCAGCACCGGCACGTCGGCCGGGTCGTCGGGGCGTACCACCAGGGTCTGCCCGCCGACCCGGGCCTTCAGCTCCTCCGGCGGGCCGTGCGCGATCACCCGCCCGTGGTCGACCACCGCGACCTCGTCGGCGAGCTGGTCCGCCTCCTCCAGGTACTGGGTGGTGAGCAGCACCGTCACCCCCGAGTCGACCAGGTCCCGGACGATCCCCCACAGCTCGGTACGGCTGCGTGGGTCGAGCCCGGTGGTCGGCTCGTCCAGGAAGAGCAGCCGGGGCCGGCCGACCAGACTCGCCGCCAGGTCCAGCCGCCGTCGCATCCCCCCGGAGTACGTCTTCGCGGCCCGGTCCGCCGCGTCGGCGAGATGGAAGTCGGCGAGCAGCTGCCGGGCCCGGGCCCGGGCGTCGGTTCGGGACATGCCGAGCAGTCGGCCGATCAGCAGCAGGTTCTCCGCCCCGGTGAGGGTCTCGTCGACCGAGGCGTACTGGCCGGTGAGACCGATGGTCTGGCGGACCTGGTGCGCCTCCCGGTGGATGTCGTACCCGCCGACGGTGGCGGTGCCCGCGTCCGGGCGGAGCAGGGTGGCGAGCACCCGTACGGTGGTGGTCTTGCCCGCGCCGTTCGGACCGAGCAGGCCGAAGACGGTGCCGGTGCGGACCGCCAGGTCCACTCCGGCGAGCGCCGTGGTCGCGCCGAAACGTTTGACCAACCCCTCGGCGCGGATGGCGTGACTCATGAACGTTCTCCCATCGGTTTCCGTGGCCTCCACCCTGAACGGCTGGGCTGACCCGGCGCTGACACCGGACGAACCGCGCTGACATCCGCCTGACAGGACGGGTTCCGGTGGGTTACCCGGTCCGGAATCCGGCGGGAGTCGGACATTCCGCGGACCCGGGTGTGGCGGCGGCCATACCATGGCCCATCGGTGCACCCCTCGTACCGCTGTTCGGCGCGCCTCCCGGCGCCCGAGGCGAAGGAGAGGGCGCGATGGCGCACGAGGTGGTCGCCGGACCGGTCCGGCCGTCGAACGGGCCGACGGGGTCGGAGACCCGGGCGGAGCGACGACGCGGCCCGCGACGACGCCAACTGCCCCGGATGCCGTTCGGTGTCGGCACGTACCTGCTGGTCCAGGCGGTGCTGCTGTTCTGGTGGGCGGCCCGCTATCCGGGACTGTTCAGTCCGGACTCCCTCGACCACGTCTGGCAGGCGACCACCGGCAACTGGAACACCCACCATCCGGTCGCCTACACCGGGCTGGTCTGGCTGTCGGTCCAGCTCACCGGTGGGGTGGGCGCGCTGACCCTGGCCCAGGGCTTCGGCCTGGCGGCCGGTCTGACGTACGCGGTCACCGGGCTGCGCCGTATCGGCGGCCCGGCCTGGGGCTGGGCCACGGCGGCGGTCGCGGTCGTCCTGCTGCCACCGGTCGGCACGTTTGTCGTCTGCGTCTGGAAGGACGTGCCGTTTGTCATCTGTCACGTCTTCCTGCTCGGCACCCTGGCCCGGCTGGTCGACCGGCGGCGTACGACCGGCGGCACCGCACCGCCCCGGGGGCTGCTCGGTGCCCTGCTGGTCGAACTGACCCTGGTCTGCCTGTTCCGGCAGAACGGCTTCCTGGTCGCGGTGATCGTCACCGGGCTGGTCGCCGTACTGGTCCGCGGTACCGCGCTGCGGGTACTGCTGGCCGGGGTGTTGGCGGCCACCATCGCGCTGCTCGCCAACTGGGCGCTGCTGCCCGCCCTCGGCGTCCGGGACAGCGGGTCGATCGTCGCCTACGAGTCGTTCCTCGCCGATCTCGCGGTCGGCTACGACGCCGGCCCGCAGGACTTCCCGGCCGCCGACACCGCGCTGATGGCGACGGTGGCCCCGCTGACGCACTGGCGGAACTCGGCGAACTGCTACACGGTCGATCCGACGGTCTACAGTCCGGACTTCGACCGTCAGGCCGCCACGACCCGCCGGACGGAACTGCTCGCCGCCTGGTGGCGGCTGGTACGCCGGGCACCCGGCACGGTGCTGGAGGCGCGGCTGTGCCGGGCCTCGGTCGCCTGGCGGCCCACCCCGGCCGGGATGCTGACCGGCAACCCGACGGCCTGGGCGTTGCCGATCTATCTGGAGCGGGATCCACGGTTCCACGCCGCCGAGGTACGGACGGTGGCCTTCAGCCAGCCGGTCAGTGAACGCGCCGCCCGGCTGGCGGACACCCTCACCAACCGGGTCAGTGGTCCGGAGTGGCTGCTGTGGCGCGGGGCGACCTGGGCCTACCTGGCGTACCTGTTCGTCGGCTTGCTGGCCTGGCAACGGCGGGAGCGGGCGGTGCTGGTCCTCGCCGCGCTGAGTCTCGGCAACCAACTCTCCGTCATGGTCGTCAACAACGCGCAGGCGGCCCGCTACATGGCCGCCCCGCTCGTCCTCGGCATCCTGCTGGTTCCGCTGCTCGCCGCCGGGCCGCCCCGGCAGCGTTCCGCCCTCGCGGATCCCCACCCCGACAGCGGTACCGACCCGACACCGCCGCTCCAGGTCAGCAACCTGACGATCACCCCCGCGTCGGCCACCGACGCCCCGCCCGACGACTGGTTCTGGTCATCGGAACGCTTCGGCCCAGGCCGCTGAGCAGCCCGGTAAGGAAGGGCCCCTTCCTATCGCTTTTTGTAGAGAAAGGGCCCCTTCCTATCGCCTCGGCAGCGGAGGGGTCCTGCTGACCCGGAGTCCTCCCGGGCGGACCGGCGGTCTGGTAGGTTCGGGTCCGCCGTGCCCACGTACGACCTCAGGAGGTGAGACCCATTACCGCTGTATCCGGCCGGGTGCTCCCCTCCCCCCACGGCTGAACGGCCCCGCTGACGGTGGCCGTCGGGAGCGCCCGCGAGGCATCCCGAAAGGCGACGACATGCCCACCTTCACCGGCTCCGACGGAGCGACCCTCCACTACGACGAGCGGCACCATGACGACCGGCACCGCGACAGCGGGCAGCTCGACGACGACCACCAGGACGACGAGCGACGCGGTGACGAGGCGGACCCTGGCCGACTGCCGGTCATCGCGCTCGCCGGCGGCGCGGCGCTGCATCCCGACTATCTCGGCGACCTGGCCGGGCTGGGCGATCAGCGGCGACTGATCGTGCCGCACCTGCGCGGCGTGGGACGGTCCCCGCTGCCCGCGTCCGTCGAACTGGCCTCTTACTGGCGGCAGGCCGAGGACCTGGAACGGCTCCGGCTGCACCTCGGTCTCGACCGGCTGCTCCTGCTCGGGCACTCGGCCGCCACCCGACTGGCGATCAGCTACGCGGTGCGGTTTCCCCGGCACCTCGCCGGCATGGTGCTGGTCACGCCGCCCGCCGGCCATCTGGTCGACGAACCCTCCGACACCGGGGAGATGCGCGACAGGCGGCGGGGGGACCCGGTCTTCGACGCCGCCGTCGCCGCCTGGGAGGCCGGCCCGGAGGTCCTCGACGACACCGGGTTCAACGCCTGGCAGCAGCGGGTGGCACCGCTGGCCTACGCCCGCTGGGGCGAGACGGAACGGGCCCACGCCGCCACCGCGCGGTACAGCTATTCGGCGAACCGGGCGTACTTCAGCGTGGAGCCGCCACCGGACCTGGCGGAGCGACTCGCCGACGTCACCGCCCCGGTCCTGGTGGTCGCCGGGGCCGAGGACTGCAGCGCCGGACTCGCACCGGTGGTCGCCCTGGCGAAGCTCTTCCCGGCCGGTGAGGCGGTGGTGATCGAACGGTGCGGGCACCACCCGTGGGTGGAACAGCCGGCCGCGTTCCGACGCGCGGTCGACGGTTTCCTGCCCCCGCCGCACCCGGTGCCGCCGAGCTGACCGACACCCGGTCCGGCGGGCGAAGGTGCGCCCGCCGGGCCGGGTGCCGCGGCGCTGTCAGGCCAGGTTGGACGAACGCGGGTACGCGTCGGTCGGGTCGGTGAGCACGTTGACCAGGTACGGCACCCCGGCGTCGAAGGCCCGTTCCAGGGCCGGCCCGAGGTCGGCCGCCTTCGCCACGGTCTCCCCGGCCCCGCCGAGCGCGGTCACCACCTGGTCGTACCGGAGTTCCGGTTGCAGGTCGGCGGCGACGTCGTAGCCGTACATGGCGTTCATCGGGTGCTTCTCCAGGCCCCAGATTCCGTTGTTGCCGACCACGATCACGACCGGCAACCGCTGCCGGACCAGCGACTCGACGTCCATCAGCGAGAAGCCGGCCGCGCCGTCGCCCATCAACACACAGACCTGCCGGTCCGGGTAGCTGACCCGGGCGCCCATCGCGTACCCCATGCCGGTGCCGAGGCAGCCATAAGGGCCGGGGTCGAGCCAGGTACCGGGCTGCGCGGGTTCGAGGTAACGGCCGGCGTACGAGACGAAGTCGCCGCCGTCGCCGATGGTGACCGCGTCCGGGGCGAGGACCCGACGCAGTTCGCCGTAGACCCGGGCGGGTTTGATCGGGTCGGTCTCGGCGGCCATCGCCGCCGCGTCCTTGGCCCGGGCGGCGTCCTCGGCGGCCCGCAGGTCGGCGATCCACGACTCGTGGTCGGCCCGGTCGCCGGTGTGGTCGGCGAACGCGGTCAGGATCAGCCGCAGGTCACCGGCGGGGCTGACGGCCGGCTCGACGTGCCGGGCCCGTTGGCTGGGCGCGTCGACGACGTGCACCACCGTCGCGTCGCCGAAGTCGCCGAAGCCGAGCCGGAAGTCGAGCGGGGTGCCGACGACCACCACCACGTCGGCACCGGCGAGCGCGACCCGCCGGGCCTTGGCGAAGTTGAGCGGGTGTCCGGGTGGCAGCGCGCCCCGGCCCATGCCGTTGGTGAAGACCGGTACCCGCAGTGCCTCGGCGGCGGCCCGCAGCGCCCCGACGGCGTCACCGCCGTACACGTCGGAGCCGGCGATCAGGACGGGGCGCTGCGCCCCGGCGATCAGCCGGGCGGCGCTGGCCACCTCGTCCGGGTCCGGTTCCAGCACGGGCACGGCCGGCGCCACCGGGTCGGCCTCCCCGGTCGAGAAGATCACTTCGAGCGGCAGGTCGAGGAAGACCGGGCCCCGGTGCGGAGTGAGCGCGATATCCAGGGCACCCGCGACCGCGCCGACCACCTCGTCGGGGCTGTGCACGGTGGCGGCGTGCTTGGTCACCGGGGCGACCAGCGGCACGTGGTCGATCTCCTGCAGGCTGCCCGCGCCCCAGCGGAAGCCGGGCGCCCGACCGCCGAGCACCAGCACCGGCGAGGCGTTGAAGTAGGCACTGGTCAGCCCGGAGATGCCGTTGGTGACGCCGGGGCCGGCGGTGAGTACCGCGAGCCCGGGGCGACGCTGCAGTTTGGCGACCGCCTCGGCGGCGAAGACGGCGGACTGTTCGTGCCGGACGTCGTAGATCGGGAACCCGGTACGGTGCGCGGCGTCGTAGAGCGGGAAGACGTGCCCGCCGGAGAGGGTGAACATCTCCTGTACGCCGTACCCGCGCACCGCCGCGAGCGCCAGTTCGCCGCCGTGGCCCTCGATCCGCTCCGTCATGTCGCTCCCCTCGTCCGTGCCGTCCGGGCGGCACCCGAGGGGTGCCGGGGGTCACAGGCTACCGGCCGGTTACCGGCCGGTACAGCCGGGCAGGCCGCCACCGGTGAGCCCGGGAGGGCAACGCGAACGCTTCCGCCCGGAGAACGGCCGCGCCCGTCCGGTGGGGGTCCACCCACCGGACGGGCGCGGTCAGCGGAGGTGGTTCAGCGGAGCCTCATCACCACCGCCAGCGGCTCGGTCCGGTACGGGGTGTCCGTGTCGAACGCCAGCCGTGCCTCGTACTCGCCGTGCCCGGCGACGGCCGGGACGGCGACGGTGACCATGACGGTGACCGACCGCCCGGCCGGGATGGTCAACTCGGTCCGGTCGGTGGACAGCCACGACACGTCCGTGCCCCGTACGCAGGAGCCGGAGTCCGGCAACTGCTGTGCGGACGTGGTCATCGTGGCGCCGTCCACCAGGCCGCCGACCTGGTACATGCCGCACGCGGCGCCGCCCCGGCTCCGGGCGTTCCGGGCGTCCGGCAGGTGCGACCAGACCCCGGTGTCGGCGTTGAACTCCAGCACCTGGTGACTGATCTCGTCCGCGCTGACGCCGCCGATGATCCGCAGGTTGCCGCCGACGCTGGCGTACGCCATGCCGTAGGTCGACAGGTTCAGCCGGGTCGTCGGCACCCAGGTGTCCGAGTCGGCGAAGTACCGGAAGACCTCGTTCGTGGGGACGTCGACGTAGCGGCCGGACTCGTGCACCGTCTCCAGTCCGCCCGCGCAGACCAGCCCGGTACCGGCGGCACCGCAGGCGAAGTAGGAGACCGGCTTCGGATAGTCGGCCAGCCGGGTCCAACGGTCGGCGGCCGGGTCGTAGCGGTACACCCGGGTGCTCGCCGGCTGGCACTCTACGGTCGGACAACCGGCGACCACGTACAGGCTGCCGTCGATCGACGCCGCCGCGGCGCTCTCCGTCGGGGTGGGCAGGTCGGCCCGGCGGGACCACCGGTCGGTGGTCGGGTCGTAGGCGTACGTGGTGGACGTCGGTCCGCCCACCGGGCCCAGGCCGCCGACGACGTACAGCTTGCCGTCGACGAAGCCGCCGACCGCGCCGGCCCGTGCCTCGGGCAGGTCGGCGAGGCGGTTCCAGGTCCGGGCCTGCGGGTCGAGGACGTACCCCTCCTTCATGAAGTAGCCGTAGGAGTCGCCGCCGACCGCGTACACCGTGCCGTCGTTGTCGGCGACCACACCGTCGACCACCGGCATCGGCAGGTCGGGCAGGTCCACCCAGGCGGTGCCGTCCGCCGCCGGCTGCGGTGGTGTCGGTGCGGACGAGCGGGCCGTGTCGCCGCCGGCGGTGGCCGCCCCGGCCGGGGTGAAGCCGCGATCCTGTTCGACCAGGCTGACCCGCAGCGGCCGGTCACCGTCGTTGCTGAGCCGGACCTGGCGGGAGGTGCCGCGACCGGCCCGGACGGAGAACGACAGGTCGGAGGTGTGGACGGCCAGCCGGCCGGCCCGCAGACTCCAGTCCCGGCGGACGACCCGGTCGGGGTCGACCCGGACCTTCGCCGTGGCGTCGGCGTAGCGCAGGCCGGTCACGGTCATCGGAACCGTTCCGTCGCCCTCGGCGAAGAGCCAGTAGAAGCCGTCGTCGAGGTTGGTGTCGACGGAGGTGTCGAAGCTGGTCGCCCGCCCCGCCGGACCGGCGGCGGCGACGGTGGCCCCGACCAGCGCCGCACCGGTGTTGTCGTCGCGGACCTGCCCGGCGACGAGCCCGCCGGGTACGACGGCGCACGTCCGACGGCCCACGACGACGTTGTCCAGCTGCCACCAGTTGGCGAGCTCACCCTGGTAGCGGAACCGCACCTGCACCCCGGACCGGCCGGCCGCCTGCGGGACCGGGATCTCCACGTGCCCCCGGACGTCGGCGCCGGCGAGCTGGAAGACCTGGCTCCAGGTCGCCCCGTTGTCCAGGCTGAGTTCGATGCCCCCGCTCTGCGAGCCGAAGTTGGAGGCGGCGTAGTCGCTGTCGAACCCGATCACCGGCTCCGGCACGTCCCGCAGATCCACCGCCGGGCTGACCAGCGTCGAGTCGATCCGGCCCGACTGCGCCCAGGTGTCGACGGTGGCGAACGCCCCGTCGCCGCCGGTCATGTTGTCCTTGCCGCCGGGGTTGTCGAAACGCCACGTCTGGCCGCTGCCGGAGTCGTCGGTGACCCGCCAGCCGTCCTGCGGCCCGCCGGCCCAGCCGGTGAAGTCCGCGCCGACGCCCTGGTGGCGCCAGACGTACCCGGGGGCGGTGCAGGACGTGGCGTCGATGGCGAGCCGCACGTCCCGCCGCACGTCGCCGGGCCGGGCGTCGACCGTGGCGGTGACCGTGCCGGTCAGGTACCCCGGCATGTCGACCGGGGACACCCGCAGGGTGTAGCTGGCTCCGACCGGAAGTTCGACCTGGTAACGGCCGGTGTACGGGTCGGTGAAGACCGGCGCTCCCGGATAACCGTCGATGGCGACCCTGGCGTAGACCGGCCAGCCGTGACCGGAGGCGTCGGTGACCGTGCCGGTCACGGTACGGGTCGCGAGCGCGGTCAGGGCGAGGTCACGCCGGACGTCCCCACCGGCGCCGACGGTGATCCGTACCGGCGTCGGCGCCTGGTAACCGAACTCGGCGGCCACCACGTCGTACCCGCCGGCCGGCAGGACCAGGCGGTAACGGCCGCGCTCGTCGGTGACCGCGTGGTACGTGGCCCCTGTGTCGTCGGTGGCGGTGACGGTCACCCCGTCGACCCCGCCGTGCTTCCGGCCGTGCGGGTTCCTGGCGCTGGTGACGGTGCCGGTGAGCTGCCCGGTCGCGCCGAGGGTCAGTGCCGAGACGCCGAGCGGGGTGCCCAGTCCGGTCGGCCCGTCCCAGCCGGGACCGGCGGTGCAGAGCAGGTCGCCGCAGAAGCCGTTCGTGCCCTCGGTGACGTCGGAGAGCCCGGCCGCCCTGTCCTCGCGGTACGGGTACGTCACCGGGTACGTCCCCGGCAGCGGGTCGCCGGCCAAGGCGTACATCGCCGCGAGCAGCGGGGCGGCCAGTGAGGTGCCACCCCACTGTGCCCAGCCGTCCTGGCCGAGGGTGTTGTAGACGGCGAGCCCGGACTCCGGTGCGGCGGTGGCGGAGATGTCGGCGGTGGCCCGCTTGTCCCCGCAGTGTGTGTCGATGTCGGCCTGGTACGCCGGCCGGGCCTCCAGGGCGGAGCAGCCGCTGCCCGCGTTCTCCCAGGCGGTCTCGGTCCAGCCGCGCGGGGACGAGTCACGGGTCAGCAACGTGCCGCCGACCGCCACCACGTCCGGATGGGTGGCCGGGAAACTCTGCACGTTGCCGATGTCGCCGCTGGCCACCGTGATGGCGACGCCCGGGTGGTCGTAGTGGGCGTGGTAGAGGTTCTGGAAGGCCATCTCACCGGCGACGCCGTACGAGTTGGAGATGGCGACCGCGCCGAGCCGGGCCGCGGTGTCGACGGCCCGGCCGAGGTTGCCGATGGCGTTGTTGTCGGCCTGGACGAGCAGGATGTCGCAGGCGGGGCAGGCCGCCGAGACGGCGTCGAGGTCCAGCGCGGTCTCGATCGACCAGTCCGGGTCCTCGGCCGGGTAGTTCGTCCCGCCGGCCTGGTCCACCGCCCGGAAGCAGCCGTTGGCGGTGGTGCACGGCGGCAGCCCGTAGTGGGCGCGGAACACCGCCAGGTCGGCCTCGGCGGCGGCGTATCCGAAGGCGCCGACGATGGCGACGGTCTGTCCGGCGCCGCCGTCGGGCAGTTGGTAGGCGGACCTGATGTCGGCCGGCCCGAGCGCGCCCTCCGGCGGTCCGGAGAGCACCTGACCCCGTTGACCGTCCGGGGTGGAGAGACCGACCGCGAAGCACCGGGCCCACGGGCCGTCCTGGCCGGCCTCGGTCTTCTCGGCGGTGTTGCAGCCGGCCGGCTGGTAGTGCCGGGGCGCCCAGGTCGGGGCCGGCGTGTTCGGCGCCGTCCCTGGATCCGCCTGCGCCGGGGTGCCGGCCAGCGAGGCGGCGAGCAGCGCCACCGTGACGAGTGCGACGGGTAAGCGGACGCCCAGTCGTGAGGGCACGCGCATCCAGGGACTCCTTGCCAAGAGGGACGACGGGACGGCCTCGCCGTTGAGGCCACGGACGCGCCCGTCGCCAGGTCGTACGTGATCCCTGACACGAACTCGGCACGTATTGGGTGGCGATCTTGGCATGCGCCGGAAGGGCCGGACAATGTCCTGGTGCGTTCATGTTCCGGACAGCTGGCCGGTTCCTGACGGAGGGTTCGGATGTGGCATGCGGTCGGAGTGTCCGAGCCCGAGGCGCTCGTCTACGAGGCGCTGACCCGGCGCCGGCAGGCGGTCCTCGGTGATCTCCTCGGCGATGTCGCGCTCTCCCGGGCCCAGCTGACCCGTACGCTCGGCCGCCTGGTCGACCGCGGTCTGGCCAGCCGGCTGCCCGGCCGTCCCGCCCGGTACGCGGCCACGCCACCGGACCAGGTCGCCACCCTCCTGATCGCCGACCAGGAGCGTGACCTGCTGCGCCTGCGTACGCACGCCGAGCGGCTGGCCGAGGAGGTCCGGCGCCGGGAGGCGACCGGTCGCCACCCCGCCGAACTCGTCGAGGTGGTCGAGGGCGCGGCGAACCTCCGGGCCACCCTCGTCCGGTTGCAGCGCGAGGCGCGGACCCAGATCAGGGGTCTGGACCGGCCGCCCTACCTGGACAATCCGGTGCGCGGCAATCCGGAGGAGAACCAGCAGCTCACCGACCGCGGCCTGACCTACCGGGTGGTCTACGACCGGTCGGCGCTGGCCATCCCCGGGCGGATGGCGGAGATCTGGCGCGGCATCCAGAACGGCGAGCGGGCCCGGGTGGCCAGCAACGTGCCGATGAAGATGATGCTCTGCGACGACCGGCTCGCGCTCATTCCGGTGATGGCCGACGGGCAGCTGACCGACGCCGCCTACCTGGTGCACCCGTCGTCGCTGCTGGACGCGGTGAGTGAACTGTTCGAGGCGCTCTGGGAGCGGGCGGTCGCGGTCAACCGGGCCGGGGAGGACCCACCCGACCGCCTCTCCGGGCGGGACGCCGAACTGGTCGGTCTGCTGGCCGGCGGGGCCACCGACGAGACGATCGCCCGCACGCTGGGCTGGAGCGTACGGACCGTGCACCGGCACGTGCACCGGATCATGGCGCTGGTCGGCGCCGAGAGCCGGTTCCAGGCCGGCATGGAGGCGGTACGCCGCGGCTGGGTCTGACCCGGCCACGCACTGTCGAGGGCAGCGCGAGCGGTCGGGCGCTCAGCGGCCGGTGAAGTCCGGTTTGCGCTTCGCCACGAAGGCGGCCATCCCCTCCCGGCGGTCGTCGGTGGCGAACAGTGCCGCGAAGAGCTGGCTCTCCCAGGCCAGCCCGGAGGCGAGATCCATCTCCAGTCCACCGTCGACCGCCAGCTTCGCCGCCCGCAGGGCCTGGGCCGGACCGGTGACGTACGGCTTCACCATGGCGACCGCCTCGGCGTACACCTGGTCGGCGGGGACCACCCGGTCGGCGAGACCGATCCGCAGCGCCTCGGCCGCGTCGACCATCCGCCCCGACATGATCAGCTCCTTGGCCCGGGCCGGGCCGACCAGTCGGGCCAGCCGCTGGGTGCCACCCGCACCGGGGATGATGCCGAGTCGGATCTCGGGCTGGCCGAGCTTGGCGTCCTCGGCGACCACCCGCCAGTCACAGGCCAGCGCGAGTTCGCAGCCGCCGCCGAGGGCGTATCCGGTGATCGCCGCGACCACCGGCTTCGGGATCCGGGCGAACGCGCCGAGGGCACTGGACAGGTCGGCCGCCCGCTGCGCCATGTCCACGTAGGACATGTCGGCCATCTCCTTGATGTCCGCGCCGGCCGCGAAAACCTTTTCGCCGCCGTACACGATGACCGCCCGGACCTCGGGATCGGCGGCGACGATGCCGCCCGCCTCCCGCAGCTCCTCCTGGACCTGGGTGTTCAGGGCGTTCATCGGTGGCCGGTCCAACCGGACCGTGCCGATGCCCTCGTTGATCTCCACCCGGACGAAGTCGCCCACCGCCCACCTCCACGTCGAAGTCGCGAGGCTCACCCTAACGGGCGTTCGACACGGCCGGGCCAACCAGCCCGTCCGGCACGGGCGAACCCCGGACCACGCCGGTGGCCGCTCGGCCCACCCCGGGGTGAAACCCGAACGGGTGGTCCGGGGGTAGGCCCGCCCGGGCCGGGATTCGCGCTGTCCCGGGCAGGGTAACTTTGACTGCGCGTACGGGATTCACCACGGTGCAGCCTCACCGGGTCGAGGATTCCCAGGTTGAGGTGCACCGCGTTCAACACCACCACGTCGAACTGGTCGAGGCGGGACGGCGATGACCACGTACTACAACGACCGTCAGGTCCGGATCACCTCGGAGGCGGTCCGGGTGGCGGGTCGGGCGTACCCGCTCCGGGAGATCAACCGGGTGTGGCACGTCCGGGCCGGACGGCGCTGGGGTGCCCTCGCCGGTCGCGGCGCGCTGCTCGCGGCCCTCGCCGGCCCGCTGGTCGCCGCCGCGCTCGGTCTGCTGGTCGCGGTACGGCTGCACACCCCACTCGCCGTCACGGTCGGCATCGTCGGGGTCTCCGTCCTGGTCGGACTGGCCGCCGCCCCGGTCGCCGACTTCCTGCTCGACCGGGTCGACCGCAGTTACGACCGGGGCAGCCACCAGTTGGAGATCTGGGCCCAGTGGCGGGGCGGACCGGTCCGGCTGCTCAGCACCGGCGACGCGTTGCGGTTCGGGCAGATCTACCGGGCGCTGGAGCGGGCCGTGGACCAGCGAACAGTCCGCTCGGGTCGCCGATAATCCCGGCACCGAAACTGTTTCCACGCCTCCCCATTGTCGTTACTGGATTGTCCGAGCGGGACCGGTAGCAAGTCGGCAAGGTCATCTCAAGTATTGCGAATGTCGTTCATCTAACAGCGACGACCTCCTCCGGGAGTGGGTCGACGATCGATATTCGTCGCTAGTATCGAGCCACTCCAAAAACAAACCTGGGGAGGTTTGATGCTAGCGATGCGCACACCCGCGCGCATTCTGGCCGCTGGGGCGACCCTTGCCTTCGCGGTGCTGCTCACACCAACGTCAGCGCTCGCCGCGGTACCGTCCACGGCCGAACTGGCGGGTATCGCCGAAGGCGTACTCGTCACCGAGAACGCGGCCCTGCTCTCCGGGGCCGCCCAGAGCCGGGCGCTGGCCGGCGCCCGACCGGCGGTCGCGCCGAGCGCGGCCGGCACGCTCGCCGCCCGGCAGGCCGTCCAGGCCGACCGGGACTATGCCCGGCGACTCGCCGGCGCCGAGTTCACCTCCGTGGACACCTCGGTCACCGTCGTGTCGAGCGCCGGCAGCGGTACCCGACGTAGCGCCGAGGTGGTGGAGGAGACCACCTACCGGTACGCCGGTTCGGCGCAGGAATACCAGTACACCGCCCGGCACCAGGTGCGGTACCTCCTGGTCGACCAGAGCTGGCGACTGGCGGACATCACCGCGCTAAACCCGGCGAGCGAGTTCAGCGCGGCGCAGCTCACCCGGGTCACCCGGATCCCGGAGGCGGTCCGCCGGGCCGAGATCGCCGAACGGATCACCACCATGCGCGCCTCGCTGGCCGCCAACCGGACGGCCCTGGCCGCCGGGGACGCCACCAAGCTGGCCAACCGCCGGGTCCCGGCCGCTGACGCGGAACGCGCCACTCCGGACAAGACCGAGCGGGTCGGCGCGACGAGCGCCATCGGCCGCCCCGCCGACCGACCGCTGCCCGCACCCGACCGTGTGGCGCAGCCGATGGGCGGCGAGGGCCCGCCCTACAACTACCAGGCGATGGTCGACTTCGCCCTCTTCTACGCGAGGGACAACCCGGTCACCTACACCCGGGACACCAACGACTGCACGACGTTCATCTCCTGGGCCCTCTGGACCGGCCGGTACGCCGAGGCCGGCTCCGAGGACTACCCGGCGGTGCTCTGGAACCACGACGACTACGACGTCTGGTACTGGCGCTGCAACGACTGCACCCCGATCCACTCCTACACCTGGGGCGGGGCGACGAACTGGAACATCTACGAGAACAACTACGGCGGCCGGGTGACCTTCATGCCGTACCTCGATGATCTGCTCATTTCCGATGTCATGCAGTTGGAGATCGACGGATACGGGGAAACCGATTCTCCCGACCACACCATGATGGTGACCGGCCGCGGGACGGATGGCTGGCCACTGCTCAGCTACCACAGCGACGACACCGAGGACAAACCGTTCTGGGACATCATCTCCCAGCACGACGGCCCGTACTGGGCCGCGCGTACCTGAGACAGCGGTCTACCATCTGAACAATCACACTCACCATTTCCGAATGGGACGAGGGAGGCGGCCGAGATGTCTTCCGGTCTACGCGTAGCACCGGCCGTCGCGGCCGCCTCCGTCACACTCGTCACCGCTGCCTCCCTCACCGCCTGCGGGTTCACCGGGGCCGCACCCCAGGGTGGCGAGCAGTGTCCGACGCCCACCGCCGCCGCCGTCCGGGAGCACGCCTCCCGGGCGGCGGCGGTGTTCCGGGCGACGATCGAGGAGCAGCCGCTCATCACCGACGGGGTGACCACCACCCGGGGCCTGGTCGCCCGGGTGGACGGGACGCTCGCCGGTGCCGGCGTGCCGGAGCGGGTGGTGGTCTGGCCCGGAGTGGACACTCCCACCGAGAACGACCTGCTCGGCGTCGGCACCGTCCTGGTGGTCTTCGCCCGGCCGCACGATCGGCCGACCACGGTCGACGGCGCGCCGCTGCCCGGCTACGACATCACCGGCGCCAACGCTCTGCTGTCCCCCGTGCCGGAGGGCGTCGTCCGGATCTGCAAGGGCGGACGGAGCGCCCCGGCTGCCGCCACGGTCCTGGACGAGGTGTGAGCCGCGCCGCCACCCAGCCCTTCGACAACGGTTGACAGGCAGGCTTTGCTGGAATGGTGACGCTCTATTACCGGGACGACACGGTACGCGTAACCTCGGCCGCCATTCACGCCAACGGGCACGCGGTGCCGATCGCCGAGGTGACGTACGTCTGGCACGTCCGTGGACCCGGCACCGCCCGGACCCGGTCCCGGCTGCTCGGGCGGGGCGTCCTCATCTTCCTCTTCTCGATTCCGCCGCTGGTCGCGATGATCTGCGTACTCTCCCTCGCCTATTCGGCGCACGACCGGGGGCAGTGGCAGCTCGCCGCGTTGATCCTGGCCGCCTGCGTGGTCGGCGCGTTCGCGCTGACGCCGTTCCTGGAACTGCCGCTCGGCTGGCTGGACCGCTCCTACGAGCGGGGCGTCCGGGTGCAGGAACTCTGGGTGCAGTGCCACGGTCACGAACTCATGCTGGTCCGGACCTCCGACGCGCTCCGGTTCGGCCAGATCTACCGGGCCGTGCAACGCGCCATCGAGCAGCACGGAGCAGATCGCTGACCGGTTCGGTCCGGATCCGCAACAGGTCGGGCCCCGCCGGCCATAGTTGAACGTGACCATCCAGATGCAACCGCCGGACCAGGAGCTGTGGTCAGCCTCCGAGACCGGCGACCCGGCCGCCTTCGGCCGACTCTTCGACCGGTACGCCCGGACGGTCTACAACCACGCCTTCCGGCTCACCGGCTCGTGGGCGACCGCCGAGGACGTCACCCAGTCGACGTTCATGGTCGCCTGGCGGCGCCGGGGCGAGGCCCGACTGGTCGACGGTTCCGCACTGCCCTGGCTGCTGGTGGTGGCCACCAACACCGTCCGGACGGAGTGGCGGTCGGCGCGACGGTGGCGGGCGCTGCTGCGCCGGATGCCGCCCGAGCGGGACGTCGGCGAGGACCCGGCCGACGAGGTCGCCGGGCGGCTCGACGACGAACGACGGATGAAACAGATCCTGGCCGCCGTACGCCGGCTGCCCCGGGCCGAACGGGAGGCCGTGGCGCTGTGCCTCTGGTCCGGCGTGTCGTACCGGGAGGCGGCCACGGTGCTCGGGATCAGCGAGGTGGCGGTGCGGTCGCGGGTGAGTCGGGCCCGGGCCCGGCTGACCGGCCTGTTGTGTGACGACGACAAGGAGGCAGAACGATGAACACGATCCTCGACCCGCCTGCCGAACGGGACCTGCCGCGCGGCCGGGCAGCCCGGATGCGCGCCGACCTGGTGGCGTCGGTCAGTCCCCCGGAGGGCCGGGCCGGGCTGCCGTGGTCGCGCGGTCCCGTCGCCGCCCGGGTACGACGACCGGTGCTCGTCGTCGCGGCGGCCGCCCTCGTCGCGGCCGGTCTGACGGTGCTGCCGACGATCCGGGACGACAACAGCGCGTCGACCGTGCTGGCGATGGGGGCGGACGAACTCTCCCCGACGCTGCGACGGGCCACCGAGTGGTGCCTGGAGCAGAACGACGAGATCCACCGGATTCCGATCACCACGGACGACCTCGCGGTGGCCGCCCAACGGTCCCACCACTCCGTGATGCTGTTCCTGACCGAGTCGGCGTACTTCGAGTGCAGCGTCGACCTGACCCCCGGCCGGGAGTTCAGCGGCGGCGTCGGCAGCGAGCCGGACTGGCGGACCAGGGACTGGTTGCCCGGCCTGGTCCAACAGATGATGCTCACCTCCAGCGAGCTCCGCAGTGGCGAGGTGGCGGTGAGCGGCCGGGTCAGTGGCCGGGTGCACCGGCTGGTGCTGGAGCACGGCGACGGTCGCCACACCACGGCGCGGCTGGCCAACGGCACCTTCGGCCTGGTGAGCCGCGGGGATGTGACCAGCCGGGCCGAACTGGTCGGTTACGACCACGAGGGACGGGAGATCGCCCGACAACTGCTCTTCGACTGGCGCAGCGAGGACCGCTGCTACACCGACCCGAACGGCAACGTCGTCTACGGCAAAGCCGGCCCGGACTGCCACCCGGCGGAACCCTGGGGGTACTGAGCAGGGCGGGTCGGCCCGAAGTGTCAACGGGTCACGGCTGATCGGGCTGTCCGGCTCCACCCGGCAGGACCGGCAGGGCGTGCAGCCCCCGGATCAGTACGCTGGGCCGCCAGACCAGCTGGTCGGGCGGCACCGCCAGCCGCATCCCGGGGAACCGGCGGGCCAGCGCGGCGAAGGCGACCTGCCCCTCCAACCGGGCCAGCGGCGCGCCGAGGCAGTAGTGGATGCCGTGCCCGAACGCCAGGTTCGGGATGACCGGCCGGTCCAGGACGAGCCGGTCCGGATCGGGGAAGCGCGCGCCGTCACGGTTCGCCGACGACAGCGAGACCACCACCGTCGCGCCGGCCGGGATCACCTGACCGCCGATCTCGACCGGCTCCACCGCGGTACGGAACGTCGAACTCTGCACCGGCCCCTCGTAGCGCAGCAACTCCTCGATGATCCCGGGCAGCAGCTCCGGCGCCGCCACCACCCGCGTCCAACGCTCCGGCTCCGACAGCAGCACCAGCATGCCGTTGGCGATCAGGTTGGTGGTCGTCTCGTGCCCCGCGATCAGCAGCAGGTAGACCATCGAGGTCAACTCGTCGTCGCTGAGCCGGTCACCCTCGTCCCGGACCGCGAGCAGGTCGGAGAGCATGTCGTCGCCGGGGCGCTCCCGCTTCACCGCGAGTAGGTCCCGGATGTAGGTGACCATGGCCCGCACGGCGGCCGGCCAGTCGGCCAGGTTCATCGGGCCGGCGAGGATCGCGGTGACCCAGCCCCGGAAGGCGGACTGGTCCTCCGGCGGGACGCCGAGCATCTCGCAGATCACCTGGATCGGCAGCGGCGCCGCGTACGCGTCGAGCAGGTCGATTTCGGCGTCGCCGGGGATGTCGTCCAGCAGGCGCTCGGCGATCCTCTCGATCCAGGGCCGCATCGCGGCCACCCGGCGCGGCGCGAAGGGCCCGGCGACCAGCCGGCGCAGCCGGGTGTGGTCCGGCGGGTCGGTGGCCAGCATGTGCCGGGTCAACGCCCGCTCGACGTCCTCGGAGACCAACGTCCGGTACTCCACCCCACCGGCCGGCGAGATGCCCTTGCTCAACCGGGGGTCGCTCAACGCCCGCTGTGCGTCCTCGTACCGGGTGACCAACCAGGCGGTCCTCCCGGTCGGCATGGCCATCTCGATCACCGGGCTGTCCCGACGTAATGTGCCCAGCACCTCGTGCAGGTCCCAGCCGGCGACGAACGGATTGCTGACGGGTACGGTCGTCACGGCTTTCCCCCGCTCTGCTGTCGGTGGCGTTCCGGCTCCGGCCTCACGCGGGTCGCCGT
Organism: Plantactinospora sonchi; assembly: GCF_036422035.1. Lineage (NCBI taxonomy): Bacteria > Bacillati > Actinomycetota > Actinomycetes > Micromonosporales > Micromonosporaceae > Plantactinospora > Plantactinospora sonchi. The sequence goes on along the minus strand of NZ_JAZGQK010000002.1, from coordinate 213,564 downwards.
GCCGGCACCCGTCCATCCTTCCGACATCCGGTCGCGTTTGTCGATGTCGAATTTTACGTCCCGCAACCCTGTCGACTACTCAGCGTGTGCCGTTCAGGGTGACCGGAAGCCCGGTCAGGCACCGGATGAGCAGGCTGGGCCGCCAGACAACCTCGTCGACCGGGATCGCGAGCCGGATTCCCGGGAACCGGCGGGCCAGCGCGCGGAACGCGACCTGTGCCTCCAGCCGGGCCAGCGGCGCGCCGAGGCAGTAGTGGATACCGTGTCCGAAGGCCAGGTTCGGCACCGCCGGACGGTTCAGCACGAGCTGGTCCGCCTCGGCGTACCGGGCCGGGTCGCGGTTCGCCGAGGCGAGCGAGACCAGTACCGAGGCACCGGCCGGGATGAGCTGCCCGCCCAACTCGACCGGCTCCAGCGTGGTACGGAAACTCGCCGCCTGTACCGGCCCTTCGTAGCGCAGCAGTTCCTCGATCACCCCGGGCAGCAGCTCCGGCGCCGCCACCACCCGCGCCCAGCGGTCCGGTTCGGCGAGCAGCACCAGCATGCCGTTGGCGATCAGGTTGGCGGTCGTCTCGTGGCCGGCGATCAGCAGCAGGTAGACCATCGAGGTCAACTCGTCGTCGGTCAGCCGGTCGCCCTCGTCCCGGACCGCGAGCAGGGCGGAGAGCAGGTCGTCCCCGGGCTGGCGTCGCTTGCGTTCCAGCAACTCGCCGATGTAGCCGACCATCGCGGTGATCGCCGGTGGCCAGGCCCGGACGTCCATCGGCCCGGCGACGATCGCACTCACCCAGCCGCGGAAGTCCGCCTGCTCCTCGACGGGTACACCGAGCAGTTGGCAGAGCACCTGGATGGGCAGCGGATAGGCGTACGCGTCCAGCAGGTCCACCTGCTCGGCGCCGGCCATCTCGTCCAGCAGCCGTTCGGCCAGCTCCTCGATCCAGGGCCGCAGCGCGGCGGTCCGGCGGGCGGTGAAGGCGCTGGAGACCAGGCGGCGCAGCCGGGTGTGGTCCGGCGGATCGGTGGCCAGCATGTGCCGGGTCACCGCCTCCCCCACTTCCGGCGGTACCAGGTTGCGGTAGTTCACCCCGCTGGCCGAGACCGCCTTGCTCAACCGGGGATCACCCAGCGCGCGCTGCGCGTCCTCGTAACGGGTGACCAGCCAGGCGGTGGCCCCGTTCGGCAACGGCATCTCCGTCACCGGGCTCTCCCGGCGCAGCCTGGCCAGCACCTCGTGCAGTTCCTTCGCGGACCCGAACGGGTCGGCGGCGGCTGTGGTCGACACGGTCCTCCCCCGTTTCCTGGCACCGGCCACCCGGCCCGGCCCGGGCCTCGCCCCCACCGTCCTCCGTCGGGACCGGTAACCACTGCCCGTCCATCCTCGACCTCGGCCACCCCGCCTGTCGATACCGGCCCGACAGGTGCCGGCGTCGAGCGGGAGCCGACGGCCGGTCAATCCACATCCACAGGCACGGATTCGGTACGGGTCTTGCCGGTCCAGTGCCGGGACACATCGCGGCGCGACCGTGCTGCGGTACAGCGCGACGCAGTCCGCTCGACGAAGTTGGCGGATCGGCGTCCGGTGATGTCCGTCAATCAACCGTCGCCGTCGCGACCTGGCAGTCCGGCCGGCGGCCATCCAGGTCGGGAGATCAGTCCGAGCCATCCGGGCGAGGCGTGGCGCGTCGATGTCACGAGCCGCGACTCCACCGATCGGCGCGCGACGGGCGCCGAGTTGCCTGAGGCGGCGAGAATCGCAGCGTGGACGGTGACGTGGTCCGTTCGAACCTCCGGAGCTTTGTCGGGCTCACGGCTGTCGCCCTGGCGCTCGTGGCGGTCGTACGTTTCGGCTCCTACGAGTCGCCCCCACCACCGGAGCCGTGGCGGCCGACCGCCGGATTCGTCGCCGCGGAGACCGTGGCCCTGGGTGGCGACCGCACCCTGCGGCTCTGGACCGCACCGTCCGCATGGAGCGTCGAGAGCCTGGTCGACGGCCGACACGCGGGCGCGGTCAGTGCCTGGGGTGACGTCGACCGGTACACGGTCGACGAGGTTCTCGGCGGTTTCCTCGGCGACGTACCGGTGACCGACGCCCACGCGGTCTCGGTCCGAACCCACGACGGCGCCACCGTACGGGCGCGCCTGTACGACCGGAGGTTCCTCGTGCCAGGTCACGTCGCCGGGCCGACCGAGCCGGCACTTCTCGTCACGCCGCTCGACGCCGCCGGCCGGCCACTCAGTGCCGAGACCTCGGTGCCGATCGCCGGCCGTACCTGACAACGCCTCGACACGGATTGAGTCTGACGCTACGACCCACCGGCCTTCTCGGGCGTCCCGGACGGGCGGACCACTGCCCCCGTCCCGACCGCTACGCGTACCGGTCGGCCAGTTCGACGGTACGGCGGGCAGCCGCCACCATCGCCCGGTCGGCGAACCGGCCGTCCGGCAGCACCACCGTGCCGGAGTCCCGGGTCTGCGCCTCGGCCACCGCGTCCAGCAGCTCGCGGGCCCGCGACACCTCCGCCTCGGCGGGCCGGAACGCCTCGACGATCACCGGCAACTGCCGGGGATGGAGCGCGGTCCGGCCGACAAATCCGAGCCGTCGCCCGAGCGCGCACGACTCGGCGAGCCCGGCCAGGTCGGTGACGTTGGCGTACACCGGCAGCATCGGCGGCGGCAGGCCGGCGGCCCGGGCGGCCACCACGATCCGGCCCCGCACCCAGGTCAGGCCCTCCTCGACGGTCACCCCGAGATCGGAGCGCAGGTCGGCTTCGCCGAGCCCGAGCGAGGCCACCGTCGGACCGGCGGTCGCGATCTCGTACGCCCGCTCGACGCCGACCGCCGACTCGACCAGCGGATGCAGTGGCACCGACGCCCGCCCGGCGACCCGACGGACCGACCCGGCCGACTCCACCTTCGGCAGCCGCAGCCCGGCCAGTCCCGGTGCCCCGGCGACCGCGTCGAGGTCGGCGCCGACGTCCGGGCCGGTCAGCTCGTTGACCCGGACGTGCACCGGCACCCGGTGGGTGCTGCCGACGAACTCGGCGACCGCGTCGCGGGCGTACGCCTTCCGGGCCGCCACCACCGCGTCCTCCAGGTCGAGGATGACCGCGTCGGCACCGGAGCCGACCGCCTTGTCGAACCGGTCCGGTCGGTCACCGGGCACGTAGAGCATGGTCAGCGGCATCAGATCGCACCCCCCGCGCGCAGTGCGGCGATCTCCTCGGCGGTGAAGCCGAGCCCGGCCAGCACCTCGTCGGTGTCCTGCCCGTGCCGCCGCCCGGTGTGCCGGATCCGGCCCGGCGTCGCCGACATCCGGAACGGCACGTTCTGCATCCGGATCGGCCCGAGGTCGGCGTCCGGCACCGAGACCACGGTGCCGAGCGCGGCGTACTGCGGGTCGGCCAGGATGTCCCGGACGTCGTAGATCGGCGCCACCGCCGCCTCGGCCTTCTCGAACGCGGCCACCACCTCGTCGCGGTCCCGGGCGCCGACCCAGGCCCCGACGGCGGCGTCGAGCACGTCGGCGTGCGCGGCCCGGCCGCTGCCGGTGCCGAACCACGGCTCGTCGACCAGTTCCGGCCGGCCGACCAGTCGTACCACCCGTTCGGCGATGCTCTGGGCGCTGGTCGAGACCGCCACCCAGCGACCGTCGGCACACCGGTAGGTGTTCCGGGGCGCGTTGTTGTTCGACCGGTTGCCGAGTCGGGGCTGCAGGTAACCCAGCTGGTCGTACCAGGTGACCTGCGGTCCGAGCATCGCCATGATCGGCTCGATGATCGCCAGGTCGACCACCTGCCCGACCCCGCTGACGTCCCGGGACCGCAGCGCCAGCATCACCGCGTACGCGGTCGCCAGTGCGGTCACCGAGTCGGCGAGCCCGAACGGCGGCAGGGTCGGCGGTCCGTCCGGTTCACCGGTGGCGGCGGCGAAGCCACTCATCGCCTCGGCGAGGGTGCCGAACCCGGGCCGCCTGGCGTACGGGCCGACCTGACCGAAGCCGCTGATCCGGGCGATCACCAGGCGGGGGTTGACCGCGTGGAGTTCCGCCGGCCCGATCCCCCACCGTTCCAGGGTGCCGGGCCGGAAGTTCTCCACCAGGACGTCGGCGTCGGCGACCAGCCGGCGCAGCACCTCCGCCCCGGCCGGGTCACCGAGGTTCGCGGTGACCGTTCGCTTGTTGCGGCCGAGCACCTTCCACCAGAGTCCGATCCCGTCCTTCGCCGGCCCGTGTCCCCGGGACGGGTCCGGCTTCGCCGGGTGCTCGACCTTGACCACCTCGGCACCGAAGTCGCCGAGGAAGGCGGTGGCGAGCGGGCCGGCGAACAGGGTGGCGAGTTCGACCACCTTCACCCCGGCCAGCGCGGCGGGCGTCACCCCGGCCGGCACGGCGGACTCGGCGGTCATGCGCCGCCTCCTTCCGGCAGGTCGACGGCGCAGCGGAAGCCGATCGACGGCGAACGGGTGAGGCCGGCGCCGAGCGGCAACAGCTTGACCGACATCTCCGGCGGCTGCGGACCGCCGTCGAGATACCAGTCCGAACCCTCGGCCCGGTACGCCGCACCGCCCTTGAGGATCAGGAACCGGGTACGCCCGTCGGTGTGCTCGCTCTCGGTCAGGTTCCACACCAGCGGCTCGGCCCGGTGCAGCAGTCCCGCCTCGGCGGCGACCTGCCACTCGTCCTCGGTCGGCAGCCGCAACCCGGCCCAGGCCGCGTACGCCCGGGCGTCGGCCAACTCCAGGTGGGTGGCCGGCGCGTCGGCGGCACCCCAACCGGCGCCGCCGTCCGCCCAGGGCCAGCGTTCGGGGCGGACCGGGCGGTAGCCGCTGGCCTGGACGAACTCGGCGTACTCGGCGTTGGTCACCTCCCGCTCGGCGATCGCGAACCGTCCGAGGTGGACGGTACGACGTTGGGTCACCGACTGGTGCAGCCTCGGTGGCAGCGGCTTCCACTCGTCGACGTACGGCGCCTCGCCGTACAGTCCGGTCTCCCGGAGCCGGTACCGGACCAGCAACTCCCGCCGCCCGCCGTCGACCGCCACCATCCCGGCCGGTACGTCGTCCCGCCGTACCACCGGCGCGGGGATCCGCACCGCCGCCCGGGCCGGGAAGTCCGGCTCCCCGACCGGCGGTTCGTACGTCGGCACGGGCCGCCCGTCCGGAACCTCGGCCACCGCCGCGATCCCACCCGGCGGCAGCGGGAAGCCACGGACCGCCCACCGGCCGTCGGACCGCCGCTCCTCGGTCAGCGGGGTTCCGGTGACCAGGTCGTGGAGCCGGTGCCCGGGCCGGGTCGCCGACTTCTCCAGCCAGATCTCCTGATGGTGGTCACCCCGGTTGACGACCGTCCACAGGGTGGTGCCGTCGTGCGTCCAGCGGGAGGCGTACACCCCGTTGCCGGCGTGGTCGGCGAGCGGTGTCCAGTCCTCGGAGCGGAACCAAACGGCGTGGCTGCGCTGCACCCGGCGCATCGCCCGCAGCACGGCCCGGTCCCGGTCGTTCCAGCCGACCCACACCCCGAAGACGCTCTCCCAGACCAGCACGCCGGCCCCGTTCAACCAGGCCGAGTGCAGTTCGTCCAGGTGGCTGCGGTGCCAGCGCCGGGTGTGGTGCAGCATGTGCCGGCGCTCGAACCACTTCGCCCGGAGCACCCCGGGCACGGTCGAGTCGGCGAACCACTGCGCCCAGGACATCGCGTGGTCGGCGATCCGGGCCAGCGGCACCCGCGACTCGCCCTCCAGGACCAGACCCGGACGGGCCGTGTCCAGGCTCTTTCGCAGTTCGCCGGCCCCTTCCTTGAGGGTGTCCAGGAAGATCCCGTCCACCCCGAGCCAGCCGGCGAGTGCGGCCACCTCCTCGGCGTCCGATCCCGGCTCGCGCCGGGTCCCGACGTCCCACGGGTTGTAGTCGACGAAGACCCGTACCCCGCGCGCCTGGAAGGTCCGGACCACCTCCGGCAGCTCCGGGACCTGGCGGTAGAAGTCGAACTGATTGCGCTCGTCCAACCCGATCACCGGGTACGCGTGCCAGAGCACCACCCCGTCGAAGCCGCCGAAGTCCCGTTCCGCCGCCGCCAGGAACGCGTCGACGGTGAAGATCCCCCGCTCGTGGTCGTAGAGCGTCTCGTCCCAGAGCCAGGCCAGGCAGACGCTGAAGTCGTCCCCGGCGATCTCGTCGTAGTGCCGGCCGTCGTAGTCCAGCCGACGCCGCGCCTCGGCCCGCCAGCGGGTGATCCGGTCACGCCAGGCCGGCCAGTCCGCCGGGTCGTCGGGGGCGGCGAAGATCTTCGCCTCGTCCAGCACCGACAGGTCCGCCTCCGGTTCCAGTGGTACCGCCGTCGGCAGGTCGATCGGCCTCGGCACGTACGGGTTGAAGGCGACGGGAACCCGCTCGCTCATGCCGCCGCTCCTCCGCCGGTCGCCGACGCCTGCGGACAGGCCTGGGCGAAAAGCTCGTCGATCTCGTCCCGGGTCGGCAGTGCGGTGGAGGCACCCGGCCGTCGGGCACAGGCGGCTCCGGCCGCACAGGCCCAGGCCAGCGCCGCCGTCACCGCCGCCGCGTCGACCGGCCCGCCGCGTTCCGCCCAGGCCACCGCCAGGGCGCCGGTGAAGGCGTCCCCGGCCGCGGTGGTGTCGACCGCCTCCACCGTCGGCGACGGCACCGACAACCGCAGCCCGAGCCGGTCCGCGTACCGCACCCCCCGGGCGCCGAGCGTCACCACCGCCCGGGGCACCAGGTCGAGCAGCGCCTCCATCAGGCCGTCCAGCCCGACACCGTCGTCGGCGCCGGCGATCACCGCCGCCTCCACCTGGTTCACCACCAGCAGGTCGACCACGTCGAGCAGCTCGGCCGGCAGCCGTCGGGCCGGCGCCGCGTTCAGCACCACGGTGGTACCGGCGGTACGCGCCCAGCCGGCCGCCTGGATCACCGCCTCGATCGGCACCTCCAGTTGGGCGAGCAGCACGTCCGCCGCCTCCACCGCCGCCCGGTCCGGGTCGGCAAGGCTGGTCAGTTCCCCGTTGGCGCCGGGCGCCACCACGATCAGGTTCTCGGCAGCGGCGTCGACCGCGATCAACGCCACCCCGGACGGCCCCGGCACACTGCGCAGCCGCCGTACGTCCACCCCCGCGTCCGCGAGACTGGCCCGCAGCTGGTCGGCGAAACCGTCCTGCCCGACCGCCCCGACAAAGGCGCACCGGGCACCGGCCCGGGCGGCGGCCACCGCCTGGTTCGCACCCTTGCCCCCGGGTACGGTGCTGAATCCGTTGCCCAGCACCGTCTCCCCGGGTCGGGGCAGGCTCGGCGCGGTCACCACCAGGTCCAGGTTCGTACTGCCGACCACCACAACTCGGGCATCCATCACAGATTCTCCTCGCTGCTCAGTCGTCGGGTCCGTTCGGCCAGTTCGACGAAGCTGATGCCGTCGAAGCCGGCGATGCTGCTGTGCAGCCGTCCCCGCAGCGGTGCGGTCCACTCCGCCGGCAGGCCGGCCGCCCCGGTCAACGCGCCGGTGACCGAGCCGACCGTGGCACCGGTCGAGTCGGTGTCCCAGCCGCCGCTGACCACCGCGCAGATCGATCGGACCAGATCGCCCCGACCGTACGCCAGGGCGGCGGCGACCAGGGCGGCGTTGTTCCGGACGTGCACCCAGTGCAGGTGGCCGTGTCGGGCGTACAGCGCGTCCAGCACCGACTCCCAGTCGTCGTCGCCGGAAGCGGCCGCGCCCAGCGCCCGGGCCTCCCGGACCGCGGTCGTGAACCGGCTGCCCGGGGGCAGTACCGACTCGCCCGCGTCGAGGACCGTCTCCACGTCGGCGGCGACCACGGCGGCGGAGGTCATCGCCGCCACCCAGAGCGCCCCGTACACCCCGGACCGGACGTGGCTCAGCGCCGCGTCCCGGTACGCCAGTTCCGCCGCCCGGTCCGGCCGGCCCGGGTTGACCCAGCCGTAGACGTCGGTACGGATCTGCGCACCGATCCACTCCCGGAACGGGTTGTGCCGCCGTGCCGTCTCCGGCGGGGTCAGCCCGAGCAGCAGGTTGCGGTACGCCACCCGTTCGGCGGTGAAGACCCGCCCGCCGGGCAGCCAGTCCAGCCACGCCTGGGCCACGTCCACGCTGCTGAACTCCGGCCCCCGGGTCTCCAGGATCCGCAGCGCCAGCAGGGCGAAGTTCAGGTCGTCGTCCTCGGGCATGCCGTTGATGTTCTCGGCGAGGCTGTGCACCGCGCTGCGCCGGTTCCACGGCCAGCGGGCCGCCACCTCGACCGGCAGCCCGGCGGCGGTGAAGTAGCCGCGCAGCGGCCACCGCCCGGTCGCGGTGAGGATCTCCCGGATCCCCTCCCGGGGGATCTTCTCCACCGGCTTGCCGAGCAGGCAGCCGACCGCCCGGCCGAGCCAGGCACCGTGCAGCCGGTCCGGCTCCGGCGCCCCGGTGGGCAGGCCGGACTCCGTCGGCCAGGTGGCCCGGATGTCGACGAGCGACTGCGGCTCCGTCGCCGGGTCCGGGTCCGGCAGCGCGGCACAGCTGTCGAGCAGTTCCGCCGCCAGGCGCCGCAGCTCCGGCCCGGCCGGCACCGCCGATGCCCCGCTGGCCGGCGGCACCGTCGACCCGCCGGCGGCCGCCCAGCGCGCGGCGATCGCCGACACGTCCCGGCCCTCGTCCGCGCTGGCCGCCAGCTCGTGCGGCAGCAGGTCCTCCGGCTGCACCCAGGTCAGCCGCATCGGCGCCGCCGCACCGGCCGCCGCCCCGGTCCCGTATGTCGGGGTCCCGTTCATGCCAGCCCGGCGAAGCGCTCGGCGCGCCGGTCGAACCGCTCCCGGTCCTGTGCGAAGATTTCCGTCGCCACCCCGGCGAGCTGTCGGGCCGGCTCGACCAGATCGGTCCGGGACTGCTCGGCGACCACCTCGGACCACTCGGCCGGTACCGCCGCGGCACCGCCGAGCGCGCCGGCGATCGCCCCGGCCATGGTGGCCGTCGAGTCCGCGTCCCGGCCGTAGTTGACCGACCCGAGCACCGCCTGTCGCAGGTCACCCCGGGCCACCACCAGCATGCCGAGGGCCACCGGCAGTTCCTCGATCGCGTGCAGGCGGCTGGGTCGCCGCGCCCCGAGCCCCGGGTTGCGGTACTCCTCCCCCACCGTGTCGTACGGCGCCATCGCGGCGCGCAGCGGGGCGATGGCGTCGCGCCAGTCGGCGTACCCCTCGGCCTGCTTGACCACGGCGGCGATCGCCGCCCGGGTGCCGTCCCGGGCCAGGTCCAGCACGGCGGCCAGCACGTCGCCGACCGCCGCTCCGGGCGCCATCGCGGCGGCCACCGCGGCGGCGAAGACCGCCGCCGCCTCCCGCCCGTAGCTGTGCTGGTGCGCGCCGGCGATCTCCACCGCCTCGGCGTACGCGGCGGCCGGGTCGCCGGCGTTCACCACGCCGACCGGGGCCATGTACATCGCGGCACCACAGTTGACGATGTTGCCGACGCCGCCCTCCCTCGGGTCGACGTGTGCGTGGTGCAGGCGGGTGACCAGCCACCGCTCCGCGGCGGCGAGCCGGTGGAAGGTCACCCCCTCCCGCTCCAGGTCCGGGATGTAAACCACCCGCTCGATCAGGTCGGGTACCAGCAGTTCCGCCACGTCGTACGCGTCGAGGTGGTCCCGCTTGCGCAGGTACGCCCGCACCAGTGCGTGGGTCATCAACGTGTCGTCGGTGATGTGCCCGTCGCCCTTGTGGTACGGCGCCAGCGGCCGTGCGGTGGCCCAGTCGGCGTGGAACGGTGGCACGATCCCCTCCACCCAGCCGCCGTACCGGGCCCGGATCTGCTCGGGCAGCGCCGTTTCCGTGGCACCGCCGAGGGCATCGCCCACCGCGGCGCCGACCAGGCAGCCGACCGACTTGTCGAGCAAGAGTTCCATGGTTACCTCAGGACCTGCTTCCCACCGTCGACCAGCTGCGTGGCGAGCTGGTCGAGCGTGATCTTGTTTGCGAAGTACTGCTGCAGCGCCGGGGTGGCGTACTTGGTCTTCCACTCCGGGTAGCCGTCGACCATCTGGAACGGTGCCGCCGTCAGGTCCCTGGCGCTGTCCGCGGCGACGTCCCAGCCCTGCTTGCCGCTGGTCGCCCTGACCAGTTCCTCGTTCGCCTGCCTACCGGTTGGCACCAGCCAGTCGCCCTTCGCCAACTGCGCCATGTTGGTCGGGTTGAGGAAGAACTCCAGGAACTGGGCCGCCTCCTTCGGGTGCGCCGAGTCGGCCGAGACCGACAGCGTCTGCGGGTTGGCGGCCTGGTTGGCGGAGAGCCCCCTGACCGGTGGCAGCGTCACCCACTCGAAGTCCTTCGGCGCCTGCTCCACCATCTGCTGGCGCAGCGAGACCGAGCCGGGGATCATCGCGTACTTGCCGGCGAAGAAGCCCGGCAGGGTGTCGGCGCCGCTCATCCCCAACGCCTCCGGCGCGGCGGACTTCGCGGTGTAGAGCATGCCGTGGATCCGCTTCGGGACCTCCGTCTCCGGGGCCCCGATCCGGACCTCGGTCTTCCCGCCGTCGGTGTAGAAGTACTTGCCGTCGAAGTTCAGCGCCAGGTTCAGCACCCGGTTCGTCGGTGACTTCAGTGCCCAGGCGACGCCGTACCGGCCCGGCTGGGTCAGCTTCTGCGCGTTGGTCTGGAACTCGTCCCAGGTCCAGCCGCCGTCGGCCGGCGGCACCGTGATCCCGGCACCGTCGAGCAGCTTCTTGTTCGCGATGACCACCTGCGACTCCAGCAGGAACGGCACGCCGGTGACCTTGCCGTCGAAGGTCGCGGTGTCCCAGACGCCCTTGTCGATCTGGCCCTTGAAGTCGTCGGAGAGCAGCCCGGAGAGGTCGGCCAGGTAGCCCTGCTTGCTGAACTCGCCGATCGAGGCCGCCTCGTAGTGCACGATGTCCGGGGCGTCGCCGCCCTCGAACGAGGTCAGCAACTGGTCGTGTACGGAGTTCCAGTCGCCCTGGACGTACTCGACCTGGATGTCCGGGTGCTCGGCGTTCCACTTGGCGACCAGGTCCTTGTTGGCCTGCAGCGACTCCTTCTGCCAGGCCAGGCTGAGGAACCGCAGTTTGACCGGGCCGGAGCTCTCGTCGTCACCGCCGCTGCCGCAGCCGGCGAGCGTGCCGAGGCCCACGACCCCGGCGAGTGCGACGGCGAGGACCCGCCGCCGGGTGAGGCTATGAAGCATGGGGGCATACCTCCTGGTGGGTGGGTGGTGGTGGGGTGCTCATCCCTTCACCGCCCCGGCGAGCGACCCGGAGGCCAGCCGGCGCTGCATGAAGGCGAAGAAGACCAGGCTCGGCAGGGTGGCGAGCAGGGAACCCGCGGCGAGCGGGCCGAGCCGGGCGGTGCCCTCGATGCCGACGAACCGGGCCAGCGCGACCGGCAGGGTCGCCAGTTCCGGCGTTTTGATCAGCACCAGGGCGAAGAAGAACTCGTTCCAGGCGGAGATGAAGGCGAACAGCGCGGTCGCGACCAGGCCCGGCGTCAGCAGCGGGAAGATCACCCGGCGCAGCGTCTGCAACCGGCTGGCACCGTCGACCGAGGCGGCCTCCTCCAGTTCGCGGGGGATGTTCCGGACGAAGCCCTGGAGCATCCAGAGCGCGAACGGCAGTGCCCACACGACGTAGATCAGCACCAGCCCGGCGTGCGTGTTGGCCAGCCCGACCTGCCGCAGCACCAGGAAGATCGGGATGATCAGCAGGACGAACGGGAAGAGCTGGGAGAGCAGCACCCAGCCGAGGGCGACGGTGCCGAGCCGGGTCCGGAACCGGGCCAGGGCGTACGACGCCGGGGTCGCGATCAGCACCGTGATCGCCGCCGAGGCGAGCGAGACCTGGAGGCTGTTCCAGGCCGCCCGGCCGAGTTCCTGCTCGGTGAAGGCCTGCACGAAGTTGGCCAGCGTCGGGTGGTCCGGGATCAGCGTCGGGTGCAGTTTGACCAGTTCGCGCGGCGGCTTGAACGAGGTGGAGAGCAGCCACACCAGCGGGAAGGCCAGGAAGACCAGGTATCCGGTCAGCGCCAGGTACTGCAGTCCCCGGCCGACCCGGTTGCGGCGCTTCCGGTTCCGCCTCGATGCCGCCCCGGTCAGGGTGGGGTTGGCCGTCATCAGTTCGCCTCCCTGAGTCGGCGGCGCAGGTAGACCGCGAGCAGTGCCACGACGATCACCACCATCACGTTGCCGAGGGCGGCGGCGTAGCCGTAGTTGCCGTACCGGAACGCCTCCTCGTAGGCGAAGAGCATCGGCAGCATCGTCTTGCCGCCCGGTCCGCCGGCGGTGAGCACGTAGACCAGGCCGAACGAGTTGAAGTTCCAGATGAAGTCCAGCGAGGTGATCGCGACGATCACCGGCATCAACGAGGGCAGCGTGACGCCGCGGAACCGCTGCCAGGCGTTGGCGCCGTCCATCTCGGCCGCCTCGTGCAGCTCGCGCGGCACCCCCTGCAACCCCGCCAGGAGTACGACGGTGGTCTGCGGCATCCCGGCCCAGACCCCGACGATGATCACCGCTGGCAGTGCGGTGCTGAAGTCGCCGAGCCAGGTGGTCCGGAGCGCGTCCGCGCCGATCCGGTGCAGGAACTCGTTGAGCAGCCCGGCGTCGGGGTGGTAGACGAGCCGCCAGAGGATGCCGACCACCACCGGCGGCATCGCCCAGGGGACCACGGCCAGCACCCGGGCCACCCCACGGAACCGCAACCGCTGGTTGAGCAGCAGGGCCAGCCCGAGGGCGAGCAGGAACTGCAGCACGGTGACCGAGAAGGCCCAGAGCAGGCCGATCCGGAACGAACTCCAGAACAGCCCGTCGTGCAGCAGTTCCCGGTAGTTGGCCAGGCCGGTGAAGCTGATCTCGACGTTCCGTCCGGCGCGGGCGTCGGTGAAACCGAGGTAGATGCCGCGCAGCAGCGGGAAGACGGAGAGGATGAGGACCGGCAGCAGCGACGGGAGCAGCAGCAGGTAGACGGTCGTACGGTCGGAGCGCCCGCGCCGGGACGCGCGCCGCCCGCCGGTCTGGTCGACCTCCGGTCGCTCGGTCAGGGTGGTCATCAGATCACCTCCGTCGGCGCCGTGACGGGTTCCGTGCCGGCGGCCCGGGCGAGCCCGGCGGTCCGGCCCGGTGCCGGTACCGGGTCGCCCGGCTGGCTCGGTGCGGCCGGCCGTGGAGTTCCGCCCGGGGTGCTGGAGGCGCGGACCACCAGACTCGGCGCGACGTGTGCGCGTCGGGGCGGGAGGTCGGGCTCGGCGATCCGCTCCAGCAGCAGTTCGGCCGCCCGGCGTCCCCGGTCCGCGGAGCCGAGCGAGACGCTGGAGAGCTGCGGAAAGGCCATCTGGGCCAGTTCGGTGTCGTCCATCCCGACCAGTGCCACGTCCTGCGGCACCCGCCGGTCCTCGCTGAGCAGTGCGTGCAGCGCGCCGACCGCGATCAGGTCGTTGGCGCAGAGCAGCGCGTCGGGTTCGGCCCGGGCGAGCAGCCGGGTGGCGGCGGCGCGGCCGGCGGCGTACTGGAAGTCGCCGACCTCGATCAGGTTCTCGTCGACGGTGATGCCGTGGCTGGCCAGTGCGGCGCGGAACCCGGCGTCCCGGACCGCGCCCGGGACGGTGTCGAGTGGACCGTTCAGGAAGCCGATCCGCCGTCGGCCGGCGGCGAGCAGGTGGTCGACGGCGAGTCCGACACCGGCCCGGGAGTCGGTACGGACGTTGTCGACCGGCGCGTCGTCGGGCAGTTGGCCGACCACCACCACCGGCACCGGGCTGACCACCATCGCCTCCAGGTGGTGGTCGGTGATCCGGATCGGCGAAACGATCATGCCGTCCACGTACCGGTGGGCCAGTCGCCGTAGCAGCGAGATCTCGCCCGCGACGTCGCCACCGGTGGCGTGCACCAGCAGTTGTCGGCCGCTGGCCGCGACCACGGCCTCGACGGCCCGCATCATCGCCACGTAGACCGGGTTGCCGATGTCCGCGACCGCGAGGGCGACCAGACCGGTGCGCTGCGACTGCAACGACCGGGCGATCGCGTTCGGCACGTAGCCGACCTCGGCCGCGGCCTCGCGGACCTTGCGGACGGTCTCCGGGCTGCCGCCGACCCCGTTGAGCACGCGCGAGGCGGAGGCGATCGAGACGCCGGCCCGGGCGGCCACCGTGTGGACGGTCGGCCGGCCGTCGGCGGTGGGCTGTAAACGTTTACGACCCATGCACCGAACCTCCACCCCTGACTTGTAAACGTTTCCAGGGAGTCTGCTCCCAGGTCAGCGAGGCGTCAAGACCTCGTTACGAAAATGTTTCTCCGCAGTTCAGCCGGCATTACCCGGGCCTGCGCACAGTGCGGCACGTACGGGACGAGCCGGTTCGACGGCTCCGATACTGGCGGGATGACAATGCCGTTTCCCGAACCCACCATCCCGGCGGCCGGGCGCACCGAGGTGTTCCTGCGCTACCTCGACTACTTCCGGGAGACCGTGGCGACCAAGGTCTCCGCCCTCCCCGACGCCGAACTGCGCCGCAGTCGACTCTCCTCCGGATGGACGCCGCTGGAACTGGTCAAACACCTGCGGCACGTCGAGCTCCGCTGGATCGAGTGGGGTTTCCAGGGCCGGGACGTCGGCGACCCGTGGGCCGACCGCCGCGACGACCGCTGGTACGTGGCACCGGAGGAGACCCGGGAGAGTCTGCTCGACGCACTGCGCACCCAGGGCGCGCACACCCGCTCGGTGGTGGAGGCCAACCACCTGTCCACCCGGGGCGCTCCCGGCCCCCGCTGGGACGGGGCGCAACCGCCACCGCTGGAACGCGTGCTCTTCCACCTGCTCCAGGAGTACGCCCGCCACCTGGGGCATCTCGACGTGGTGACCGAACTGGCCGGCGGCCCGGTCGGCGAGTGACCGGCGGGACACGACGCCGGAGAAAATTCCGGCCGGGACGTGTCGATCCGAGCCGCCCTCGTTCGTACAGAGGGTGAGAGGCCGCCGGTGCGGTGCCGGCGGCCGACGACCGAAGGAGCCTGCTGTGCCGCAGTACCTGCTCAGCATCTACCAGGGCGACGGCGACCCGCCGGGACCGGAGATCCTGGACCCGATCATGGAACGGCTGGCGGTCCTGAACCAGGAGATGAAGGCCGCCGGGGCCTGGGTGTTCAGCGGCGGGCTGCATCCGCCGAGCACCGCGACGGTGCTCCGGATGGACAACGGCGACGTGCTGATGACCGACGGCCCGTACGCGGAGGGCAAGGAACACCTCGGCGGTTTCACCGTCGTCCGGGCGCCCGACCTGGACGCGGCGCTGGTGTGGGGGCGCCGACTCGCGGAGGCGATCGGCCTGCTGCCGATCGAGGTACGGCCGCTGGCCGACGAGGCCGACAGCTGTGACCCGGCCGCGACCTGACACCTCCGTCGACGAGGTCGAACGGGTGTTCCGCGCGGAGTACGGCCGCGCGGTCGCCGTCCTGGTCCGCGTCCTCGGTGACATCACGGTGGCCGAGGACGCGGTCCAGGACGCGTTCGTCACCGCGCTACGGCAGTGGCCGGAGAACGGCGCACCGCCGAGCCCGGCCGGCTGGATCATCACCACCGCCCGGAACCGGGCGATCGACCGGCTCCGCCGGGAGGCGGCCCGGAACCGGGCGACCGACCGGCTCCACCGGGAGAACCTCCGGTCCGCCCCGCCGCACGCCGCCGAACCGCCGCCCGCCGAGGAGGATCCCGTGCGCGACGACCGACTCCGCCTGATCTTCACCTGCTGCCATCCCGCGCTCTCCCCCGCCGCCCAGGTGGCGCTGACCCTGCGTCTGCTCGGCGGCCTCAGCACCGCGCAGATCGCGCACGCCTTCCTGGTACCCGAGTCGACCATGGCCCAACGGCTGGTCCGGGCCAAAGGCAAGATCCAGGCGGCGCGCATCCCGTACCGGGTTCCGGCCGAGGCGGAACTGCCGGACCGGCTCCGGACGGTGCTGGCCGTCGTCTACCTCATCTTCAACGAGGGCTACACGGCGACCTCCGGTGACCGGCTGGCCCGCGAGGACCTCGGCGCCGAGGCGATCCGGCTCGGTCGGCTGCTCGCCGAACTGATGCCGGACGAGCCCGAGGTGCTCGGGCTGCTCGCGCTGATGCTGCTGGTCGAGGCACGCCGGCCGAGCCGGACCGACCCGCACGGCGCCCTGGTGCGACTGGCCGACCAGGACCGTCGGCGCTGGAACCGGCAACTGGTCGCCGAGGGGCACCGGATCGTCCGACAGTGCCTGCGCCGGGACCGGCCCGGGCCGTACCAGCTGCAGGCGGCGATCCAGGCGGTGCACACCGACGCGCGGACCGCCGCCGACACGGACTGGGCGCAGATCGTACGGCTCTACGACCACCTGCTGGCACTCGTCCCCGGCCCGGTGGTGGCGCTCAACCGTGCGGTGGCGGTCGCCGAGGTAGACGGACCGGGTCCGGCGCTCGCCCTGGTCGACGGGCTCGCGCTCGACAGGTACCACCTGTTCCACGCCGTCCGGGCCGACCTGCTCCGCCGCCTCGGCCGCACCGCCGAGGCCGCGCGGGCGTACGACACCGCCGCCGACCTGACCGGCAACACCGTCGAGCGGGACTTCCTCCGGCGCGGCCGAGCCGCCCTGGCCGACGGCTGAGACGCCGCCGACCGGCACGCTCAGACCGTGGTCGTGCCCGGCCGCCGCAGGTCGTCGACCTCCACCACCTCCCGGCCGAGCGGCCAGAACGCCGCCGGCACCAGCTTGAAGTTCGCGATGCCGAAGGGGATCCCGATGATGGTCAGGCAGAGCGTCGCACCGGCGACGATGTGGGCCAGGGCGAGCCACCAGCCGGCCAGGACCACCCAGAGCACGTTCGCCAGCCCCGAGCCGAGGCCGGCGCCGGGCTTGGCCACCAGGGTCCGTCCGAACGGCCAGAGCGAGTAGTACGCCAGCCGCAGCGCGGCGACCCCGAACGGGATGGTCACCACCAGCACGAAACAGATCAGCGCCGCGATGCCGTACCCGATCGCGAGCGCGATGCCGCTGCCGAAGATCAGCCAGAGGAGATTGAGGACGAATCGCACCATGCCCCCATGGTGCGCCCCGGGATCAAGCGGTCGGCGGGCCGCCGCCCGCACCGGGCCTCTTCGGTGGTACGTAGAGTTCGTCGATCTCCGACCGGAGCGGCAACGCCACCGAGGCACCGAGCTTGCGGGCGCAGGCGGCGCCGGCCGCGGCCGCCCAGTGCACCGCGTCGACCAGGTCCCGCCCCTCGCCCCAGGCGACCGCCAGGGCGCCGGTGAACGCGTCCCCGGCGGCGGTGGAGTCGACGAGGTCGACCTTGACCGCCGGTACGTGCATCCTGATGCCGTCCCGCTCGCCGTACCAGGCGCCGTGCCGGCCCAGGGTCAGCACCGCGCGCGGTACGACGTCGAGCAGCGACTCCGGGTTCTCCCGGCCCTGCCCGGTGATCGCCCGCGCCTCCGCCTCGTTGACCACCAGCAGGTCCACCAGGTCGAGCAGTTCGGTCGGGACCGGCTGCGGCGGGGCCGCGTTGAGCAGCACCCTGGTCCCGCCCTCCCGGGCGGCCCGGGCCGCCTCGGTCACCGTGCCGACCGGGATCTCCAACTGCGCGACCAGGACGTCCGCCTCCCGGACCGCGGTCAGTTCACCGTCGCTCAGCCCGACAAGGGCCGAGTTGGCGGCCGGGGTCACCACGATGGTGTTCTCCCCGTCGGCGTCCACCGTGATGACCGCCACACCCGAGGCGCCGTACACCACCCGGACCCGTTCGGTGTCGACCCCGGCGGCGGCGATCCGGGCCTTCAGCGTCACCCCGAACGAGTCGGAGCCGATGGCCCCGAGCAGCGCCCCGTCGCCGCCCGCCCGGCTGGCCGCGATCGCCTGGTTGGCGCCCTTTCCTCCGGCGACCATCACGAAGTCGCTGCCGAAGACGGTCTCCCCAGGCTTCGGCAGGACCCCGGTCGTCACCACCAGGTCCATGTTGGCGCTGCCCATGACCACCACCCGTGGCCGTTGCCGTTCCACCGACACCTCCCGATCCGGCGAATGATCGAGTCTAGAGCGGGCCGCTGCCGGCCCCGTCTGGCAGGCTGCACCATATGGGTCAGATGCCGATCGGGGTCATGTACCGCTGCGACACGCCGCCGGAGCAACTGCCGGCGTACGCCCGGCTGGTGGAACGGCTGGGGTACGACGAGCTGTGGGTGGTGGAGGACTGCTTCTTCGGCGGCGCGATCTCCACCGCCGCCGTGGCCGCGGCGGCGACCGAGAACCTGAGGATCGGCATCGGCATCCTGCCGGCGGCGTTCCGCAACCCGGCGCTGGCCGCGATGGAGCTGGCCAACCTCGCCCGCCTCTTCCCGGGCCGGATCCTGCCCGGTTTCGGGCACGGCATGCCGGACTGGGTACGCCAGGTCGGCGCCGACCATCCGTCCCCGCTGGCGGTGCTCGGCGAGACCGTGTCGGCGGTACGCGCGCTGCTCGCCGGCGAGACCGTCTCCGTGGCCGGCCGGCACGCCCACCTCGCCCAGGTGGCCCTGGAGTTTCCGCCCGATTCGCCGCCTCCGATCGCGACCGGGGTCCGCAACGCCCACTCGCTGCGGCTCTCCGGGCGGGTGGCGGACGGCACCATCCTGGCCGAGTGTGCCAGTCCTGACTACGTACGCTGGGCCCGGCGCCTGATCGACGAGGGGCGCCGGGAGGCCGGCCGGACCGACGACCACCGGCTCACCGTCTACGCCCACCTGGACTTCGACGACGGCCGGGCCAGTGCCCGCGGCGAGATCGCCGCCCGGTTCGTCGACGGCGGGCCGCTCTCCCCGGCCGATGTCGAGCTGGTGGAGGAGTTCACCGCGCTGCTGGCCGCGTCGCCCGGCGTCGCCGCGCTCGCCGAGGCACTGCCGGAACACTGGCTGGAGCGGTTCGCCGCGGCCGGCAGCGCGGAGCAGTGCGCGGCGGCGGTGGCCCGGCTCCGGGACGCCAGCGCGGACGCGGTGGTCTTCATCCCGCCCCGGGACGCCGCGTTGGCGGTCGCCCAGATCACCCTGGCGGCGGAGTCGCTGCTCCCGATGCTGCGCGCCGCGACGGTGTAAGGAAGGGCCCCTTCTTATCGTTTTCTGTTGTAGAAGGGCCCCTTCCTAACCGGCTGAGCCGGGGCGGTCAGGCGGTCAGGCGGCCCGGGCGGCGAACCGGTCCCCGGCCCGGTCGACGACGAGCGGCAGACCGAAGGTCTTCGACAGGTACTCCCCGGTGATCGTCTCCGCGACCGGCCCCTGCGCCACGACGCCGCCCTCGCGGAGCAGCAGCGCGTGGGTGAAGCCCGGCGGGATCTCCTCCACGTGGTGGGTGACCAGCACCATCGCCGGAGCCTCGTCGTCGTGGGCCAGCTCGGCCAGCCGGGCGACCAGGTCCTCCCGACCGCCCAGGTCCAGTCCGGCCGCCGGCTCGTCGAGCAGCAGCAGCTCCGGGTCGGTCATCAGGGCGCGGGCGATCTGCGTCCGCTTCCGCTCCCCCTCGGACAGGGTCCCGTACGTGCGCTCGGCCAGGCCGGCCACACCGAGCTGGTCGAGCAGCGCGACGGCACGCGCCTCGTCCATCGCGTCGTACTGCTCGCGCCAGCGACCCACCACCGACCAGGCCGCGGTCAGCACCACGTCCCGGACCCGCTCCTCGGCGGGGATCCGCTCGGCCAGCGCCGCCGTGGTCACCCCGATCCGGGTACGCAGTTCCGCCAGGTCGGTACGGCCGATCCGCTCACCGAGCGCGTGCACCACCCCGGTCGTCGGGTGCAGCCGGCCGGACGCCAGGTTCAGCAGTGTCGTCTTGCCCGCGCCGTTCGGGCCGAGTACGACCCAGCGTTCGTCGGCCGTCACCCGCCAGGTCACGTCCTTCAGCAGCGGGTTGCCGGAGCGTTGCACCCCGACCCGGTGAAGGTCGATCACCACGTCCGGGCTCAGCGGTGACACGTCGGCACCGGCGGTCTGGCCACCGTTGGAGAGGGAAACGGGCTCTTCACGCACCCTGCCATCCAACCACGCACCACGGTGCCCCCCACGGGCGCCGTCCGGACCTTAGGGTGGGACGCCGTGTCCGACGTCACGGCGTACGGAGGTGTGCGGTGTCAGCGGTGATCGAGATCGCCGGTTTACGCAAGTCGTTCACGAGCCTGCGCCACGGTCGACGGATCGCCCTCGACGGCTTCGACATGCTGGTGGAGGCCGGTCAGGTGCACGGCTTCCTGGGGCCGAACGGTTCCGGCAAGACCACCACGCTCCGGACCCTGCTCGGTCTGGTCCGGCCGGACTTCGGCCGGATGGCCCTGTTCGGCGAGCCGACCCCGCAGCGACTGCCGGCGGTGGCCCCCCGGTTCGGGGCCATTGTGGAGAGTCCCCAGTTCTTCGGCAACTTCACCGGCTGGCGCACCCTGTACCTGCTGGCCGTCGCCGGTGGCGTGCCGAGGAACCGGGTCGACGAGGTGCTGGAGCAGGTCGGGTTACGCGACCGGGGCGACGAGCGGGTCAGGACGTACTCGCTCGGCATGCGACAGCGACTGGCGGTGGCCTCCGCCCTGCTGAAGGGGCCGGAGCTGCTGATCCTCGACGAGCCGGCCAACGGCCTGGACCCGGCCGGCATCCGGGAGATGCGTGACCTGATGCGCGACCTCGCCGCCGCCGGGGTGACCGTGCTGGTCTCCAGCCACATCCTGGCCGAGATCGAGCAGATCTGTGACCATGTGACGATCATCTCGCAGGGCCGCCGGGTGGCCGCCGGCCCGGTCGAAGAGGTGCTCGCCGGCTTCGACCACGGCGAGTTCCGGGTCCGGGTCGCCGACCAGGACCGGGCCGTCGAGGTCCTGACGGCGGCCGGCCTGACCGTCAGCAGGCTTCCCGACCAGCTGGTCGTTGGCGGGGTGGAGGACCCGGCCCGGCTCAGCCAGCTCCTCGGCGAGCAGGACCTCTGGGTACGCGAGCTGACCCCGCTCACCCCCGACCTGGAGAGCGCCTTCCTGGAGCTGACCGGTACCCGGCCCGTACCCGGCGTGCCGCGCCAGGTCGACGAGTCGACGCTGCCCGGGCCCACCGGGGACGATCCGCTCGCGGTCACCGTCACCGCCGACGACCAGACAGACGAAGGAGCGCACCGGTGAACCTGGTCCGGGCCGAGATCGGCCGACTCGCCGCGCGCCGGTTCGTCCAGCTGATGCTGGTGCTGCTGGTCACCGCGTTCACCGTCACCCTCACCGCCACCCTGGCCAGCTCACGCCAGCCCAGTGTGGAGGAGGTGCAGCAGGCCGAGGTGCTGGCCGAGGAGCGGCGCCAGGAGGCGCAGGTCTGGTACGACCAGTGTGTCGGCGCCGGCAGGCCCGGTGCGGCCGTACGCGAGGACCACTGCAAGGGTCTCGACCCGGCCCTGATCGACGCGTCGGACCACCTCCCCGGGGTCTTCGTCTTCGACCGTCAGATCACCGATCTGCTGTACTTCCTCATCGCGTTCCTCTGTCTCTTCGGCTTCCTGGTCGGCGCCTCCTACATCGGCGCGGACCTCACCTCGGGCGGGATGACCAACCTGCTGCTGTGGCGGCCACAACGGCTGCTGGTGCTCGGCAGCAAACTCGGCACCCTGCTCGGCGCGGTACTCGGGCTCTCGCTGGTCGCCTCCACTGTCTACCTCGGCGCCTTCCGGCTGGTCGGGCAGGTACGCGGCATGCCCGGCACGCCGAACGCCGCGTTCTGGGCCGACCTGCTCCTCCTGCTCACCCGGGGTCTGCTGCTGGTGCTGATGGTGACCGTGCTCGGCTTCGCCATTGCCACCCTGGGCCGGCACACCTCGGCGGCGCTCGGCGTCGCGGCCGCGTACGTCGTGGTGTGGGAGGGCGGGCTGCGGATCGTGTTGCACATCATCGGCGCGGCGCGGCCGGACGACCTGATGTTGAGCACCTACCTGTTCGCCTGGGTCACCGGCAAAGTGCGTCTCTACCGGGCCACCGACTGCCACATGCTGCCGGGGCAGGAGTCCTGCGACCCGTTCTACACCATCGGGTGGCCGACCGGGCTGGCCGTACTGCTGCTCCTCGTGGTGGCGGTGGCCGGCGCCGCGTTCGCCAACTTCCGGCGTCGCGACCTGGCCTGAGGTGTGAGGAAGGGCCCCTTGTACCACCGAAAACGATAGGAAGGGGCCCTTCCTTGCACCTGGTCAGACGCGGCTGATCCGGATCGCGTCGGCGATCACCAGGCCGGTGCCGCCGGTCCAGCGGCTCACTCCCACCTTGTTGCCGTCGCCGGCGGCCAGGGTGAAGGTGCCGAGGTTGCGCCACCCGCCACCGCCGGACCGCTGGTCGACGTAGACGGTCTGGTTACCGCTCGGGGTGACGATGATGTAGGGCGCCGAGCTGTTGTAGCCCGGGTCGTCCGGGTACCACGCCTCGACCCGGTAGCTCGCGGTGGTCGGGATGTTCGCCCGGTACCAGGCCGGGTCGCTCGCCTCGACCGGGTCGGCGAACCGGTAGTCGGCGCCGTGCCGCTGCGAGGAGTACGTGGACGTACCCCAGTTGGCGCTGGCGGTGAACGCCCCCGAGGTGGTGTTGTCCACCGTGACCGACCAGCTCGGCGGCGGGGTCGATCCGGTGACCAGCTGCATGTAGTAGGTCCAGTTCCAGTTCGGTCCCGGGTCGGTGTGGGTGGCGCCCGGCACCTGGTTGTGCCCGATGATCCGGCTGCGGTCCTTCGGGATGCCGTACCGGTCGCAGAGGTGCCGGGTCAGCGCGGCCGAGGAGCGGTACATCGCGTCGGTGAACCAGGAGGGCTGGTTGACGTACCCCTCGTGCTCGATGCCGATCGACTGGGTGTTGTACGTCCAGTTGCCGGCGTGGTACCCGATGTCCTTCTCCCGGACCGACTGGGTCACCGCGCCGTCGGAGGAGCGGATCGTGTAGTGCGCGCTCACGTTGGACGCCGGGTTCTGGAACCAGCTGATGGTGCCGGCGTACGAGCCCTGGGTCACGTGGATCACCACGTAGTTGATCGGGTACGCCGACTCCCGGCTGGAGACGGTGTAGTTCTCCGCGTGCGCCGGTGCCCAGGCGGCGGGGCCGTAGTCGGTGCTCATCACGCCGACGCCGTCGCCGCTGCCCGCACCGAGCGGGGCGACGGCGGCCAGGGCACCCCGCTCCGGGGCGACCTTGCGGGGCGCGACCCGGACCGGTCCACCGCTGGTGGTCGCGTCGAACCCGGTGCCGAGCAGGTCGAAGACGGTGTCCGCGTAGAGCCGGGCGACGGTCGGGGTGCTGGCTCCGCCGTACCGGACGACCGTGGCGTACCAGTGGTCGAGGTCGGCGCGCTGAGTGGCGGTCAGCCCGGCCTGGTCGGCGTACGACCGCAGCACGGCGGCCGCTCCGGTGACGTTGGCGGCGGTGTCGGTGCGCAGGGTCGTCGGGTCGAGCCCGGTCAGCCGGGCCGCCTCGTCCAGGGTGCGGACCTTCGGGTTGCTGGCCAGGTGCATGACGCCGTACCCGTTGGAGGCGCTGGGCGCCCCGGCGTGGCCGTCCAGGTGCGTCTCGGCGTAGCCGACCGCCACCAGCAGGTCACGGGGTACGCCGTACCGGGCCGCCGCCCGGTCGAAGGCGGTCGCCAGTGGGCCGGCGGCGGCGGGTGTGTCGGTGCTGGCGAGGCTGTCGGTCGCCGGGGCGGCGCTGACTGACGGGCTGGTCAGGCCGATGGCGAGGGAGACGATCAGTGTGGCGCCGAGCAGCTGGCTCAGGCGCGGCTGGGGGTACCGAACGGTCACCGTCACTCCTCCCGAGTGATGACGCCCTGGGGGTGGGGGCGCCGGTTGGCCGTACGGTATAGCCTCACAATCTTCTATGTCGAGAGATTGCAACGCACTCACGATTGGTGAAAACTATCTACATGCCGTGCCGACGTGGATCCACCCGTACGGCAGTGTTGACCTGCGCCGACGTCACCGGGAGGCAGGTCGCGGCGGTCCGGCGGCCGGCGGCGGGACGACGGTCAGCCGACGGTGGAGCCGAACACCTCGTCCCGGACCGCGTCGAGCGCGACCCGCAACGCGCCGCGCAGCACCGGCTCCTCGGTCAGCTCGGTCGGCACCACCCTCGGCGTGACCAGCGTGATGGCGGCGACCTCGTGCTGCACCCGTTCGGCCAGCGCGGTGCCGCCGGCCTGACCCACCTCGCCGGCCAGCACCACCAGCGGCGGGTCGAGCACCACGCAACTGCTGGCCACCCCGAGCGCGAGGCGGCGGGCCACCTCGTCGAGCACCGGGCCGCCGGCGGTGCCCGCCGCGATCGCGGCCCGCAGCGCGTCCGCCCCCGAAGCGGCGCGGAAGCCGTGCTCCCGGGCCACCGAGCGGACCGCGTCCGAGCCGGCCAGCTGTCCGAAGGCCGGCTTCGCCCGGCGGGCGGCGTCCCGGGGAATGGGTACGCCGGGCACCGGCAGGTAGCCGATCTCACCGGCCGCGCCGGTACTGCCGTGGTGCAGTCGCCCGTTCAGCACGATGGCCAGACCGATGCCGACCCCGAGCCAGACGAGCACGAAGTCGTCGACCCCCCGGGCCGCGCCGGACTCCGCCTCGGCGACCGCGGCCAGGTTGACGTCGTTCTCGAAGTGCACCGGGGTGTGCAGGTCCTCGCGGAGCGCGGCCAGCAGGCCGCGGTGCCAGCGGGGCAGGTTGAACGCGAAGGTGATGTCCCCGGTGCCCGGGTCGACCAGGCCGGGGGTGCCGAGCACCACCCGACGTACCGTGCCGAGTTCCGCCTGCGCCTCGGTCGCCGCCCGCACCACGGCGTTGTGCACGACGCCGACCGGGTCGTCGGTGTCCCGGGTGGACTGTTCCACCCGGGCCCGCACCTCACCGGTGATGTCGGCGCACGCGGCCACCACCCGGTCCGGCCCCACGTCCACCCCGACCACGTGCGCGGTGCCCGGCCGTACGGCGTAGAGCTGCGCGTTCGGACCCCGCCCGCCGGCCTGTTCGCCGACCCGGGCGACCAGTCCCCGCTCCTCCAGCCGTTCCACCAGCTGGGAGGCGGTGACCTTGGACAGCCCCGTCAACTCACCCAGCTGGGCGCGGGTGAGCGGACCCCTCGTGAGCAGCAGCTCCAGCGCCGCACGGTCGTTGAGCGCGCGGAGCAGGCGGGGGGTTCCGGGCAACCGGGTGCTGGCCATACGGTGTCCTCTTACTTTAAGAAACTTTCTTAATCAACAGGCTAACCTTCGGGTGAGTAGACGTAGCGTAATGGGCCGACGATCCCACGGCGGTAAGCCGATCCGGTGCCACTCGGCCCCGGGACGGCTCTCCCCGGTGCGACACTCGGCCTCGGAGAAGGGACCAAAGGGGGAACCGTGCCCATCGATCCAGCACTCCGCCGACTCGCGCTGCGGACCCTGCTCGCCGCCTTCCCCGGCACCACCCCGCCGGGCTGGGCACTCGACCTGGTCGGCGAGGGCCTCGCCGGCCACACCCTCTTCGGTCGGAACGTCGACCACCCCGACCAGGTCGCGGCCGCCACCGCCGCGCTGCGCGACGCCCGGCCCGACGTACTGGTCGCGATCGACGAGGAGGGCGGTGACGTCACGCGGCTGGCGCACGCCACCGGCAGCCCGTACCCCGGCAACGCCGCGCTCGGCGTGGTCGACGACCCGACGCTGACCCGGCGGGTCTACCACTCGATCGGCACCGAACTCCGGGCCGTCGGCGTCACCGTCAACCTCGCCCCCACCGTGGACGTCAACACTGCCGACGACAACCCGATCATCGGTACCCGGTCCTTCGGCGCCGATCCCGGCCGGGTCGCCGCACACGCCGGCGCGGCGGTCGCGGGCCTGCAGGCGGCCGGAGTGGCCGCCTGCGCCAAGCACTTCCCCGGCCACGGCGCCACGGTCGCCGACTCCCATCTGGAACTGCCGACCGTGGACGTCCCGGTCGACGTGCTGCGGAAACGCGACCTGCCGCCGTTCGCGGCGGTGGTCGCCGCGGACGCCAAGGTGATCATGACCGCGCACATCCGGGTACCCGTGCTCACCGGCGACGCTCCGGCCACCTTCAGCCGGGCCGTCCTGGTCGACCTGCTCCGCACCGAGTACGGCTTCACCGGTGCCGTGCTCACCGACGCGCTGGAGATGAAGGGCGCGGCCGTCGCCGCCGGCGGAATCGGGCCGGCCGCCGTGCACGCGCTCGCTGCCGGCGCCGACCTGCTCTGCATCGGCGCCAAGGTCGACGCGGCACTGGTCGAGGAGGTGGCCGCCGAGATCGTGGCCGCGCTGCGCGACGGCCGACTCGCGGTGGGCCGGGTCGAGCAGGCCGCCGAACGGGCCGCCACGCTCGCCGCCTGGACCCGGACCGCCGCGCTCGCCGCGGCCCTGCCGGTCGACGCCACCCCGCCGGCCGAGACCACCGTCCCGGTCTCTGCCACCGTCCCACCCGGCCAGGCCACCTCGTCGATCCCGGTCGCACCGCGCCGGGCCGCCGCCCCGGTACCGGACGAGCTCGGCTACGCCGCCGCGCGCCGCGCCGTACGGGTCGAAGGAGCCCTGACCGGGCTCGACAGGCCGCTCGTGGTGCAACTCCTCTCCGCCGCCACCCTCGCCGAGGGTCGGGTCCCGTGGGGACTCGGACCACACCTGAACGGCACCGAGCAGCTCCGGGTGGTGGTCGCCGAGGCCGATGCCGCGGCCCTGCGCGCACAGGCCGGTGACCGACCGATCGTGCTGGTCGGCCGACGTCTGCACCAACTGCCGGGCGGTCCGGCTCTTGTCGAGTCACTGGCCGGCGCGCACCCGGTCACGGTCGTCGAGATGGGCTGGCCGTCGACCTGGCGGCCGGCCGGGGTACGGGCCTTCGTCACCACGTACGGCGCCAGCCACGCCAACGGCCGGGCCGCCGCCGAGGTACTCGGCCTCACCGGCTGAATCCCGGTCAAGTCGACCGAACGGGCAGTTCGCACCATGCTCCCGCACGCTTGTAAGCAACAACAACGCTACGTAGCGTTACCGGCAGGATGCGGGTGCCACGTCGTGGCCCGCCATCGTCTCGGTACGAGACCTCGGCCTGGGAGAGGACGCGGGGGGGGGGGCCCCCCCGGGCCCCCCCCCCCCGGGGGGGGCGCGGCCGCGGGCCGTGCCCCCGCCGGGCCCCCGCCCCGCGGGAGGTCACCTCCGGCGACCGGCGGCTCGGCGCGTCGTCGGCGCGCCCGGTTCAGGACCCGTCCTTCTCGGCGAGCCCGTAGACCGACCAGCCCCGGTCGGAAAAGCCGGCGGCCTCGGCGACCCGCGCCGAGCCGAGGTTGTCGGTGGCGTGCAGGTAGGTCGGTACCGCCCCCTCGTCCAGTACCCGCCGGGCGGCCTGGGCCACCAGCCGCCGGGCCAGCCCCCGCCCCCGGTACGCCGGCTCGGTGCCGACGGCCAGCTCGTGGCCGTGCCCGTCGTGGCGCTTCACCCCGACCCCGGCGGCGTACCCGCCGTCCTCGGCCCGGGCGATGAGCACCTCCCCGCCGAAGGGCCGCAGCCAGGCCGGCAACACCGGGTCGTCGGCCGCCACCCACTCGCCGCAGTCGGCGGTCGGCGCGGGCGCCAGCGTGTAGCGGAACACCGCCCGGTAGCCCGTCCAGCCGGGCAGGTCGAGCACGTCGGGCAACCGGGACAGCAGTTCCGTCATCGACGGCCGACCCAGCGCCCGGACGGCGGCGGCGCGATCCGGAGGTACGGAGAGCACAACCCCGGTGGCGGTGCCGACCCCGATCACCGGGTACGTCGCGCCGTCCCAGCCCGGCTGGGTACGTCGTTCGGAACCGACCACGTCCACCGGTTGTCCGGCTGGCCACTGTCCCAGCCAGGTCACCAGATGGTGGTGCAGGCGCCGGTCGAGCATCCGTCCATCACCCCTCCCCCGGAGCGCGGCCGGCGGCCCGGCGCCGGGACGCGCGCCTGCGGTGTCGGCCGGCCGACACCGGTCAGCCTATCCAGACCGGCACGACGCGGACGGGCACCGCGGTGGCCCGACCCCGACCGATCGGCACGAGCGGCGGAACACCGGTGCCGCTCGGACGATTCTCCTCATTGGACTTGGACGACCCCACGGTGAACCGGAGGGGTGAAATGAATTCCCATTTTTCACTGAGCCGCAGGCCAGCCCGCCCCCGGTGGGGCAATCCGGTGATCTCCGCGCAAACCAGGGTTGAGGCGGACACCGGGCGCTGCTAGCGTGCGCCGGGAACTCAATGATCGTGGATGCGCTCGGCCGGGGCCCATCGTCGTGCCGCACGCCACCGCACCCCACGACACAGCCATGGCCGCCGATTCGCCGGTGAGCCGTTTTCGACCGGCACGGGACGGTGTAATGAGCCTTCGCTCTTCGCGCCTGCGTACCAAGGTAGTCGCCCTGCTGGTCACGCTGACCGGGCTCTGGGCGTTCGGCGCGTGGGTCACCCTTCGGGACGGGCTGAACCTGCTGTGGGTGCAGACCCTCGAGGCCCGGGTCTACGCGCCGACGGAGCCCCTGATCCTGCACCTCCAGGAGGAGCGCCGACTCACCCTCGCCCACCTGGGCAGCCCGGAGCCGTCCGCACCCGACCGGCTGGCCGAGGCACGCCGCGCGGTCGACGCGGACCTGGCGCACTTCCGGGAGCGGGCACAGAGCTGGTGGGCCGAGTTGGCGGCCCGACCGGAGTTGGAGCGGCGGGTCGCCGAGTCACTCACCACACTGGACGCCCTGGCCGGCAGCCGGGCCGCGGTCGACAACCGGAGTGTGGACCGGGCGACCGCGGTGCAGACCTACAACACCAACATCGAGACGATCTACCGGATCTACGGCTCGCTGGGCAACCTCGACGCCGGCGACATCGACCGGCGGGTGGAGAACCTGATCCGGTTCAGCAACGCCCGTGAGCTGGCGTCCCAGACGGACGCGATCCTCACCGGGGCGTACGCCGCCGACCGGCTCACCGCCGCCGAGCACGCCCGGGTCGTCCAGCTGATCGGCATGCGCCGGATGTTGGCCGACAGCGCGATGGCCGAACTGCCCCGGGCCGACCAGGACCGGTACCGCCAGGCGGTGGCCCAGGGGCCGACCGCCCAACTGCACGCGACCGAGGACCGTATCGTCTCCGGGGGGCGCCCCGGCGGCCGTCCCGCCGTCCCGGCGGAACAGTGGCGGGCCACCATCGATCCGGCCCTGGCCGACCTGCAACGCCTGCAGATCGCCGGTGGCGACGAGGTGGTCCGGGCGGCGACCCCGGGCGCGATCGGGACCATCGTCCGGATGCTGATCGCGGCCGTCCTCGGTCTGATCGCCGTGATCATCTCGGTGAACACCGCCCGGTCGCTGGTACGGCAGCTCGAACAGCTCCGTCTCGCGGCGCTGCGACTCGCCAACGACCGGCTGCCCGACCTGGTGGCCCGACTCGGGCACGGCGAGTCGGTGGACGTCGACGCGGAGGCACCGCCGATCGCGGCCGGGAAGGACGAGATCGGGCAGGTGGCGCAGGCGTTCAACGTCGCCCAGGCCACCGCGATCCGGACCGCCGTGGAGCAGGCCGAGCTGCGCCGCAGCGTACGGGACATCTTCCTCAGCCTGGCCCGGCGTACCCAGGCACTGCTGCACCGACAGCTCACCCTGCTCGACTCGATGGAGCGCCGGGAGAACGACCCGGACGAGCTTGAGGACCTGTTCCGGGTCGACCACCTGGCCACCCGGATGCGGCGCAACGCGGAGAACCTCATCGTGCTCTCCGGTGCCACCCCGGGCCGGGCCTGGCGGCGTAACGTGCCCATGATCGACGTACTGCGCGGCGCGGCCGCCGAGGTCGAGGACTACACCCGGGTGACGGTGCTCCCCGCCGGCCCGGTCGAACTCGCCGGGCGGGCGGTCGGTGACGTGATCCACCTGCTGGCCGAGCTGATCGAGAACGCCCTGTCGTTCTCGCCACCACACACCGCGGTCCAGGTCAGCGGCCAACTGGTCGCGAACGGCTACGCCGTGGAGATCGAGGACCGTGGGCTCGGCATGAGCGCCGAGGACCGGGCCGCCGCCAACGACCGGATCGCCAGCGAGTACGAGTTCAGCCTCGCCGGCGCGGCCCAACTCGGCCTGTACGTCGTCAGCCGGCTCAGCGAGCGGCACGGGGTGAAGGTCCGGCTAAAGGAGTCGCCGTACGGCGGCACCACCGCCGTGGTGCTCATTCCGCTGAGCCTGGTCAGCGACCGGCCCGGCGAGGGGGCCGGTGAGGTGTCCGGCGAAGCCCTGTCGAGCCGGCAGCTCGTCGGTGGCGCCGGTACCGTCCGCGCCCTCGGCGGCCCCGAGCCGGCCGGGACGGTGAGCCCGGCCGGAGTGCCCGGCGGCGGCACCGCCCCGGGGTCCGGCGGAGGGGTCCGGCGGCCGATCGGACCGGGCGGCCAGGACCGGGCGGCGGCGGACGGACCGGAGACGCCGGGCCTGTGGCGGGAGCCGACGCGGATTCCCCGACAGGAACGGCGGCACGTCCCGGAGCAGGACCCGGGCCGGTATCCGGACCACGACCTGGGCACACCCGACGCGGGAGGACCGGCCCGCCGCCCGGCGAACCCACCGGGTGGCTCGACCACCCCGCCGACGGGCGGCCCCACCCTGTCCACCGGCACGACCTCGGTCCGGTCGTCCGCCGCCGACCTCGCGGCGCCCCGCCCCGCCGTCGTCCCGCCGCCCGTCGGTACCGAGCCGCCCGGCCGGCCGGAGTCGACGGCCCGGTCGGGGGACCAGACGGACGCCAGCCTGACCCCGTCCGGGCTGCCCATCCGGGTACGCCAGGCGAACCTCGCTCCGGCGCTTCGGCACAGCGAACAGCAGGCCGAGCCGGAGCCGGCGGAGGACGAGGAACCGCGCTCTCCCGAGGAGATCCGCCGGATGATGAGCTCCTACCAGTCGGGCACCCGACGCGGGCGCACCGACGCGGCCCGTCCGCCGGACGACGGAGCCCCTCCGCACTGATTCCACCCGGAGCCGACCCACCCGGGTGGCGGGGACAGCGATACAACCGGTAAAGAGAGGGACAGTCAACCCGTGCACAAGACAGCGTCGAACCTCGACCTGACCTGGTTGCTCGACGACCTGGTCGGCCGGGTCAAACAGGCCCAGCACGCGATCCTGCTCTCCGTCGACGGCCTGCTGATGGCCTCGTCGCGGGGATTCGAACGGGACGACGCCGAACACCTGGCCGCGGTGGCGTCCGGCGTACAGAGTCTGGCCCGGGGTGCCGGCAAGCGGTTCGGTGGC
Source organism: Plantactinospora sonchi (assembly GCF_036422035.1). NCBI lineage: Bacteria > Bacillati > Actinomycetota > Actinomycetes > Micromonosporales > Micromonosporaceae > Plantactinospora > Plantactinospora sonchi. The sequence continues at coordinate 182,309 of NZ_JAZGQK010000002.1, read as the reverse complement.
GGTCCGGTGCAGCAGACCATCATCGAGTGGCGCTCGGCGTTCCTGTTCGTCACCGCCGCCGGACACGGTGCCTGTCTGGCCGTACTGGCCGAGGAGGACGCCGACGTCGGCCTGATCGCGTACGAGATGGCGATGCTGGTGACCCGGGCCGGCAAGTACCTCGCCTCGACCAGCCGGTCGGCCGAGCAACCGGCCGACCGACCATGACAGCCACATGACCGCCCCGGAGGATCCTCCCGAGGTGCACTGGGTCGACGAACAGGCCGGCCCGGTGGTGCGGCCGTACGCGGTGACCCGGGGCAGAGCCCGGCCGGTGACCGGCAGGTTCGACCTGATCTCCCAGGTGACCGCGGTACGCCGGGTCACCGGCCGGGACATCGGGCTCGGTCCGGAACACCTGGCGATCGTGACGCTCTGCCAGCGGCGGCTCTCGGTCGCCGAGGTCGCCGCGCATCTGGATCTACCGCTCGGCACCGTCCGGGTGCTCCTCGGCGACCTGCTCGAACGGCACATCGTCCGGGTCGTCGAGCCACGACCGACGCCGGTCCTGACCGACGACCGCATCTTTGAACAGGTGATAAATGGGCTACGCGCACTCTGACCGGCAGGACGGGCCCGGGGTGTCCGACGAGGCGGTACCGACCGCGGTCAAGATCTTGATCGCGGGCGGGTTCGGGGCCGGCAAGACGACGTTGGTCGGCGCGGTCAGCGAGACCCGGCCGCTGCGGACCGAGGAGGTCCTCACCGAGGAGGGGGTCAGCGTCGACGACCTTTCCGGGGTCGAGGCAAAGAACACCACGACCGTGGCGATGGACTTCGGCCGGATCACCATCAACGAGAACCTGGTGCTGTACCTGTTCGGCACCCCCGGGCAGGACCGGTTCTGGTTCGTCTGGGACGAACTGTCACTGGGCGCGATCGGCGCGGTGGTACTCGCCGACACCCGACGGCTGGCCGACTGTTTTCCGTCCGTCGACTACTTCGAGAAGCACGGCACACCGTTCATCGTCGCGGTGAACTGTTTCGAGGGGGCCCGCCGGTACCAGCTCGACGAGGTCAAGCAGGCGCTGAGCCTGGATCCGGGCGTACCGGTGCTGCTCTGCGACGCCCGGGAGCGCGAGTCCGGCAAGGATGTGCTGATCGCGGTCCTCCAACACGCGATGCGCAGTCACCGGACCACCCGGCGGACCTCCGTCGGCTGACGCCGGCCCGGGGGGCCCCCCCCCGGGGGGGGGGGGCCCGGGCCCCCCCCGGGGTGACGGGGCTTAAGACGATCCCCCCCCGGGGCGCGGGGGGGGGGGGCGGCCCCGCCCCCCCCCCCCCCGGGGGGGGGGGGGGGCGCGCCCCCCCCCCGCCTGGTTCCGGGCTAGAAGACGTACCGCTCGGCGAGGGTCTGGTAGTCGAACTGCTCCTCGTCGGCGAACCACAGCTGCGCCTCGTACTTCGCCTCGTCGACGCTGCCCGAGGCGTGGACCAGGTTGGCGATGGCCTTGCCGGTGCCCTCGGCGTACGTCTTCGACATGTGCGCGAAGTCGCCCCGGATGGTGCCCGGCGCGGCCTGGGCCGGGAAGGTCGTACCGATCATCCGGCGGACGTTGGCCACCGCGTCGACCCCCTCCAGCAGCAGGGCGATGACCGGCCCCTGCTGCATGTAGGTGGCGGTGGCGTCGTACACACCCTTGCCGAAGCGCTCCTCGAGGTCGAAGTAGTGCTTCCGGGTGAAGTCCGCGTCCATGTGCTTCATCTTCAGGCCGACGATCTTCAGGCCGGCGTCCTCGAACCGCTGCACCAGGCGCCCGGTCAGGCCTCGCGCGACCGCGTCGGGTTTGAGCAGGACAAGAGTACGTTCTGTGGCCGCCACCGTGGCCCCTTCCTCGATCAACTGGTCGGGCCCTGACGAGTTGGATCGTCCGGCTGCCCCGAGATCCGGCCCTCGCACGCTCCGGCGACGGGCCGCTGAGATCACGATAGTAGTCGGCCCCGATCCGGCGTCCCGGTGCCACCGACCACCGACCGGCGGGGCTCAGCCGGGCACGGTGGCCCGTTCCCGCTCCCCGGCCGGGCGTCCGGACCGGTAGCTGAGCCGGCGCAGCAGCACCTCGGCCGGGCCACGCCAGTGCGCGCGGCGCATCGCGTCGGCGAGCAGCACGGTGCCGAGCCAGACCCCGACCGCGACCGCCGAGGCGCCCGCGTCGCCGATCCGTCCACCGAGCCCGCCGAGGTACGGGACGAAGATCAGCACGAAGGCCACCGACTGGAGCAGGTAGCAGGTGAGCGAGCGCTGTCCGCAGGCGGCGAGCGCGGTGACCACCCGGCCGGGTGCGGCGGCTCTCCGGCGCGCGACGAGTCCGGCCAGCGCGGCGTAGCCGAGCCCGCCGGCGATCCCGGTCAGGCTGTGCAGGACGTACGCCGGTACGGCGGTGGCCGCCGTCCAGCCGGTCCAGATCCCGGCGTCGATGAGGGCCAGCGGGGCGCCGCCGAGCACGGTTACCGAGATGCCGATCAGGGCGGTCCGGCGCAGCAGGGCGCGATGCCGGCCCGGCTCGTCGAGCAGTCGGCGGCGGGCCGCCCAGATGCCGAGCAGCAGTGGCGTGACCACGTCCAGGGCCAGCATCGGGGTCAGGAACGTCCAGGTGAGCAGCCGGGCGCCGAGTGCCTCGACCGGGGACTCGACCCCGGTCGGCAGCGGCGTCGACCCGTTCTCGATGACGCCGAACGGCGGTACGACGGCGACGGCCATGAAGACCAGCGTCCAGAGGCCGGCGACCCGGAGCAGGGTACGGTCCCGGGCGCGCAGCATGCCGACCAGGAGCAGTCCGAGCAGCCCGTAGGTGGCCAGGATGTCGCCGAAGAACAGCAGCAGCGCGTGGACCAGGCCGAAGGCGATCAGCCACCGGCTGCGTCGCCGTAGCAGGGCCCGTACCTGCGGCCAGTCCTCGCCGGCGGCGGCGCGCCGGTCGGCCAGCCGGACCAGGCTGTACCCGAAGAGCGCGGCGAACATGGGCAGGGCGCGACCGTCCACGAAGAGCACCTGGAGCAGGGCGACGACCTGGTCGGCCGGGCTGCCGTCGAGGGCGTAGCCACGGAACCCGGTCGGTTCGCCGTAGCGGTACATGTGGGCGTGGGCCAGGGCGATGAGCAGCAACATCGTTCCCCGGGCGAGGTCCGGGGCGAGGGACCGGACGACCGGCCCGGACCGGTCGGTCGGTGGCACGGTCGGTGGCGTGGCCGGCTGCGCGGTCGGTGGCGCCTCCCGCGCCGCGCGACTGGCGGTTCTGGACATGGTCCACCCCGTTCTGCTGAAGGGTCGGCTCGGCGGCCGCCGTCTGACGGCCGCCCGGCACAATCGCCGGAAGAAGAGCAGCAAATAAGCTACGCACTCGTATCTAAACGCAGCTCATTAAGATACGCAAGCGTTTCTTCGGCGGGAGTCAGCATGCGCGAGAACGAGCCCGGCGGGGCGGCCGGACGAGGCCGGCGACGCGGGGCGGAGTTGATCCGGGCCATCCACGAGGCGGTGCTGGCCGAGGTGGCCGAGGTGGGGGTCGGCGGCCTCACCATGGAGGGCATCGCGAAGCGGGCGGCGACCGCCAAGACCTCGCTGTACCGACGCTGGCCCTCACCTCGGGAACTGCTGCTGGACGCGCTGCACGACGCGCACCCGCAGGAGGCCCCGACCCCGGGAGCGGACGACCTGCGCGGCGATCTGATCCGCGCCCTGGAACAGCTCGTCGCCTGGATGACCACGCCGGCAGCCAACGCGGTAGTCATGATCATGATGGAACGGCATCGCCACCCGGACCTGGTCGACGCGCTCTACACCCGGGTCTTCGACGCCCGGGGCGGCACCTTCACCCGTACCGTGCTGCTGCACTACGCGGCTCGGGGGCAGCTCGACCCGACCCTGATAACCCCGGTGGTGTCCGACATCGGGGAGGCCCTGGTGCTCAAGCACGCCACGGACCACGGCCAACTACCGGACCGGCGACTCCTCGCGGCCATCGTCGACCAGGCGATCCTGCCGGCGGTCGGGGTCCGGCCGCCACCTCGTCCGGCGGAGCCGACGGGATCCCGCTGACCCGGGCCGACCGGCGGGCCGGCGGGTACCACCGTCTCGGCCATCCGCGCGCCGGTCGCGGTGCCGGCGTACACGCCCACGAGGTGGGCGCCCCTGACGTCCGGGTCAGGAACGTCCCCGGCGCATCGCGTTCTGGGCGAACCGGGACCCCGAGACACGGCGTACCGAGCCGGCCGCCGCTGACCACCACGGGGCCACCGGGCGGGCCAACCGGATCAGCCGGTCGACGTTCCAGCCCTCGGCCCGCTGCCGGGCGGCTTTCCGCCGCCGGCGCTCGACCACCACGCCGGCCACCGCCGCGACAGCCGCCGCTGCCGCCAGCGGTACCGGCCGGCCCCGGAGCCGCTGGCCGAACGCCCCGGTTTTGGAACCGGAGCGGGCAGCCGCCTCCGGAGCGCCGGCCCGTTCCAGGCCGGGCGCACTGGACCGGTCCGTGGCGGTGACGCCGGCCAGGTCGTTCGTGGTGCTGCCGCTGCGCATGTCGCCCATGGCGGTCTCCTTCCCCTCCGGCCGGGCCGGGTCGGCGCGGCCGGGGCACCCCTGCCAGGTGTTCCGAGGTGCCCTTCCACCAGGTGATGTTGCCACCGTGACCGACCGGCGGAAGGCAAAACGAGAGGTTGCCTCGGCTCCGTCGGGGTCGCGCGACCTGCCGTACCGGCGCCGACCGTCGGCGGCTAGAACTGCCTGACCACCGGGATGACGTCGGTGCCGATCCGCTCCAGGACGTCCAGCCGGGGCAACTGCGGTACGGCACCGATGGCCATCTCGAAACCGAGATCGTGCAGCCGGTGAAGTTCCTCGACCAACTCGCCGGTCTTCTCCCCGTTGTCCCCGACGTCCAGCAACTGGTACACGGTCTTGGTGATCGAGTTGTAGTCCCGACCCTCGGCCTCGCAGTGCCGCCGCAGTACGTCGAGCTTGTGCTCCAGTTCCGGAGTGTTGAACAGGTTGCACGCCTGGGCGTACCTCGCCACCAGCCGCAGCGTCTTCTTCTCTCCCCCACCGCCGATCATGATCGGCGGGTGCGGTGTGGTCAGCGGGGGTGGGGAGTTGAGCAGGCGGTCCGCCCGGACGTGACGGCCGACGAACGGGCCGTCGTCGTCCGACCACATCTGCAGCAGGTAACGCAGCGTCTCCTCGAGCAGTTCGTACCGCTCGGCCAGTGGCGGGAACGGGAAACCGAGACCGCGCGACTCCTCCTCGTTCCAGCCGGCCCCGATGCCGACCATCATCCGCCCGCCGGACAGGACGTCCAGGGTGGTCAGGGTCTTGGCGAGCAGCCCGGGCGGCCGGTGGTGCACCCCGGTGATCAGGGTCAGCAGGGTGGCCCGCTCGGTGTGCGCGGCGAGGAAGCCGAGCGTGCTGTACGCCTCCAGCATCTCCGCCTCGCTCGGACCCACTCCACGGATCTGGAAGAAGTGGTCCATCACCGCAAGGTAGCCGAAGCCGACCTGGTCTGCCGTACGGGCGACGGCGGCGAGGTCGGCGCCGAGTCCGGCCGGGCCGTTCGGCCAGGTGAAGTTGGGAATCTGCAGACCGAGTTGCATGGCTGTCCGGCGCTCCTTCCGCCGCCACCCACCGGCCGGTGAACCGGCGAGGGCGACCGTAACCACCCTAGACCAGCACGAACCCGTACACCGGGTCATCCGTCGGCCGGCTTCAGGCCCGGTCACCGACCGAGATGCAGGTACGAGGCCCAGGTCATCGGGTCGTCCGGGTACCGCCGCCGCAGGTCACGGAGGCAGCGGTGGACAACCCGCGCGGCGTCCCGGGGATCCTGGCAGACCGCGGCGGCGATCTCCGGGGCGATCTGGTCGGCCACCGGCCATAGCGTGGCGACCACCTGCCGGTACCCCGCCAGGTGGAACGCGGCGCCGAGGTGGCTCGCCTCGTCGAGCAGGTCCACCCGCCCACGGGCCGTCTCGCAGGCCGAGAGCACCGCGAGTTCGGCCGCGCCGAGGTCGAGTCGGACCAGATCGGCGAGCCGGAGCGGCTTGTCGTACAGGTAGAGGGCGCTGCTTCCGGGTTCGGAGAGGTTCTGCCCGCCGTGGCAGGCGAAGTGGACGTACGGATGCTCCGGCAGCGCACGGAGGACCTCCGTGGTGGTGGCCTCCGCTCCGACGAGCGTGTCGCACGGTCCCGGAAACCCCGACACCAGCAGGTCGACCTCGGTACGGGCGTGCCGGACCGGTCCCGCCGCCGGCAGGTACGGCGGTGCGTCCGGGAGCGCGGTGACGAGCAGCCGCCCCGCCACCGGGGTGCCGCCGGGGCGCCGGGCGTGCCTGAGCGCGCCGAGGCTCGGCGTGTACGACGACACGACCCGGTCCAGCACACTCTCGCCGCCCGCACCGTCTTCGGGATCGTGGTAGCCGGCGGCGTGCACCGGCAGGGCGCTGAGCGGCCCGGTCGGCGACCACCAGAGTCTCGGCCACCGCCCGACCGGCGTGCCGGTGTGGCCGAGCACCGTCAGGATGTCCCGGGCGAAGCTGTCCCACATCCACTCCAGGCAGGCGAACACCGCCTGCCGGGCCGTCGGGTCTCCGGTCCGGACCAGCCGGTCGACGGCGGTCAGGCAGGCCACCGTCCGGTCTGCGGCGTCCCGCCAGGTCAGCGCGGGCAGCGGAATCACCCGTACCCCGGATCCGATCACCACCAGGGCGTCGCAGCGGGCCTGACTGACATTGACGATCACCACCGGGCCGCCCTCGGCACCCTCGGCGAGTTCGGGGTACGGCGTCGGCAGCAGGAAGCGCGCGAACCCGTCCAGCCCCCGGACCCGGGTCAGCAGATGCTCCCACTCGTCGGCCAGCCGACGGCGTTCGTCGGCGTCCTGCGCCGGATCGTCGAGCCGCCGCCGGACCTGGTCGAGTCGGGTGGCCAGGTCGGGGTGGGCCTGCCGCAGGGCGGTGAGATCGGTCCGGGCGTCGAGCAGTTGGCGCCACAGCACCGCGCGCCCCTGTTCCAGCAGTTCGACGGCGCGTTCGGGCGATCCGGCCGCGATCGCCGACGCGGCGGCGGCCGGTGCCAGCCCCGGATACTCGCCGAGCAGTTTCTCCCGGCCGGTCCGGTCCAGTCCCCGCCAGGTGAGCAGCGGCAGCAACCCGATCGCGGTGGCGTGGTCCTCGACGGACTCGGCCAACCGCCCCCGTTCGCTCTGGGTGAGCGCGGCCAGCGTGGCGGCGATCATGCGCATCCGGACCGGCCCGGTCGAGGTGGCGGCGGTACGCCAGTGGGTCAACGCCTCGGTCAGGTCCTCGGGACGGTCGTAGGCGTCGGCCCGGATCCGCAGGCAGATACCGAGCGACGTACGGAAGTCGGCGGCCCGCTGGGCGAACTGTGGACCGAGTCGGGCGAGCAGGCGACCGGCGTCGACCGCCCGGTCGATGTCGGCCCGGTCACCACGGGCCCCGAACCGGTCCCGCCAGGCGTCGACCAGGGAGCCGAGAATGGTGGCCCGGTCGGACGTCTCTCCGGGGGTCAGGTCCAACGCCTCTTGGAGCAGGTCGATCGCGGCGTCGACGTCCTCGACGTCACCTCGGAGCAGGTACCGGTGCCGCCGTGCCAGGCCGAGGTTGACCAGCCCGCCGATCCGCTGCACGGTGCCGGGCGGGGCGAACTCGACCGCCCGGGTGCCGACGTCGACGGCCTCGTCGAGGTCACCCTTCCTGGTGAGCAGCACACAGAGGTTCGCCAGCAGTGCGGCGTCGTAGGGCCGGGCGGCCAGCACCTCCCGGACCAGGTCGATCGCCCGGGTGAGGTCGCCGGGCTCGCCGAGGTAGCCGTACCGTCGGCCCAGCGCGCCGCTGAGATTGGCGAGGGCGACCGCCCGCTCGGGGTCGCCGCTGGGCAGTGCCGCCGCCACCTCGTCCAGCAGGGCGACCGCGTCGTGCAGCGCGGCCGGTTCGGCGGCGTGCAGGAACACCGTCTCCAGGGCGGCGGCCAGGGACAACCGGCACCAGACGCCGTCCGGATGCCCGATCGGGGTGACCGTCAGGGCCCGGCGCAGCGCCTCGACCGCCCGGAGGTACCGGTCGGGCAGGTCGCTGTCGAGCGCCGCTCCGTACGCCTGCTCGGCCTGTCTGATCAGGTCCTCCCGCTCCGCCGGGGTCACCGGTACCCGCTCCTGCGCGGCCAGCGGCCGACCCTCACGGCCGGTGCCGGGACGGGCCCGGGTGGTTGGTCTGCTCCTGCCGGACGGCGTCGAGGTAGGCCCGGGCGCGCTGCCGGAACCCGTCGTCCCGGGACGTGGCGGCCACCTCGAACAGTTCGGCGGCCCGGTCCAGGCTGGTCCGGTCACCGGTGTGCTGGTAGCGGACCCAGTGGTGGTAGGCGAGGTCGCCGGCGAACCCCGGCCGCTGCGCCCGGTGCGGGCCGGTGCCGTCGAGCGCCTGCTGGAGCGCGGTGATCGCTTGGTCGAGATCGCCGGGCTGGCCGAGGCGCTCGAACCGGACCCCCAACGCGATCCCGAGGTTGTTCTGCCGGACGGCCCGTTCGGCGTCGTCCGGTGCGGTCCGTGCGACCGACTCCGCGAAGAGTGCGACGGCCCGGTCCAGGTCACCGTGGTCGCCGGTGTGGTGGGTCCGGATACGCAGGGCGACGGCGAGGTTGTTCAGCGTCTCGGCCCGGTGCTCCGACGTGGACAGAAGTGCCTGGGCCGCCTCCTCCCCGGTACGGACCGCGTGGTCGAGAGCGGACCGGTCGTTGGTGAGCTCGTACACGGTGAGCCAGCCGAGGCAGACGTTGCTCAGGATGCCGGCGCGGTCGGCGCTGTCGACGGGCGACGCCTCGACCGCGTCGAGGAACAGGTTGATCGCCTGGCTCACCGCCACCACGTCACCGGTGGTCCGGCCGTGGGTCATCAGGTTGACCGCCCTGCCGAAGAGCCGCTGCGGCGCGTCGTAGTTCGGCTGACCGGTGAGCAGTCCCACGGTGACCAGCAGCAGCGTCGGCAGGCTCTGCGGCGCGGTGCGGTAGACCGGCGCCAGCAGCTGGGCCGTGGTGGGCAGGTCGGGCAACGGCGCCCCCGGCGCCAGCAGCCCTTCGCTGCCCAGCCGGAGCCAGCCGAGGAGCAGTACCACGTCGAGGAAGTCGGCGGAGTCACCGGTGGTCTCCGTGCTCACGGCGATGACCAGCGCGTCCACGTCGGGGCCGGACAACCCGGCCACGTCCCCGGTGGCCAGGAACCGGTCGAGCCGGGCGCGCAGCTCGCGCAGCGGCGCGTCCCGTCGGCGGTCCACGCGTTGATGCTAGTCGCTGTCCAGGTCTGCCACCATGGTCCGATCCGGAGGTGCACGGCGGTCGACGGCGGACGGGAGACACAGTGGACGGATCGGTGACCAGCGAGGACGAGGCGCTCGGTCTGTGGTGCGAGAACCTGCCGGCGTTGCGGGCGGAGGCGGCCAGGGCCGGCGCGGCGGGGCGGCTCGACCGGGACGTCGCCCGGGTCCGTTCCGGCGGCTCGGTTCTGTCGGCGTACCGGAAGTGGCTGGCGACAGCGGATCCCGCCACCTGGCGTACCTGGTCGGAGCCGGGCGGTGTCGCGATGGCCGGACTTCCCGGACCGTCCCCGGTCGGACCGGTCGGCACCGGGAGCTACCGGTGCCCGGTGGGTCGTTGCGGCCGCACGGCCGGCCGCGATCCGCAGGGACACCCGCCCGACTGCGCGGCCTTCGACGCGCCGATGACGCCGGACCGGCGATGATCGGCCTGCTCACCGAGATCAGCAACCGGATCGCCTCCCGCTGGATCGTCAGCGTCCTGCTGCCCGGCGCCCTCCTGCTGCTGCTCGGCGGGTGCGGGATCGTCCTGGGCCATGCCCAGGCACTGGACCTGGACGCCCTGGTCACCGCCGTCGAACGTGCGGTGTCCCGGCGGCGCGGTCAGCCCGTCCGGTGGGTGGTGGAGGTCGCTCTCGCCGTCGGGTCGGCGGGCCTGCTCGGCGTCACCGCCCGCGGCCTGGGGACCCTGCTCCAACGGTTCTGGTTACGCGAACGGCACCTGCTCCCGGCCCGGCTGGGGCTACGGCAACGGCGCTGGTCCCGCTACCAGCGCTCGCTGGCCACCGCCCGGCGACACGGCATCGAGTCGGTACGGGCGTACCTGCCGCACCGGCCCACCTGGATGGGCGACCGGCTGCGCCTGGTCGAGGCCCGGATCCAGGCGCAGTACCGGATCAGCGCCACCCTGGTCTGGCCCCGCGTCTGGTTGCTCACCGGCGACGAGGTGCACGCCCCGGTCGGCAACGCGCGGGGCCGGTTCGACGCCGCCGCGGTGCTCGGCGGCTGGTCCGTGCTGTACCTCCTGCTCGGCGCCGGCTGGTGGCCCGGCGCCGTGATCGGCGGAGCGCTGATGTTCGTCGCCGTCCGTCGGGCGCGGGTGGCGCTGGACGAACTCGCCCTGCTGGTCGAGTCGGCGATCGACCTCCACTGGCGGGACCTCGCCTCGGCACTGGGCGTCCCGGTCGCGGGCGGCACGCCCAGCCCGGAGGAGGCCGCCCTGATCGACGACCGCCTGCACAAGGGCGGCTGAGGTGTGCCAGGGGCCCCTCCCTGTCATCTCCGGTACCGGAAGGGGCCCCTGTCGCTCGCCCGGCTCCGCCTGGCCGGGTACGACCTCAGTTCCGCTCGGGTACGGCCATCTCGCCGAGTTCCGACCAGTCGTCCTGCGGGATCGTGGTGTTCACGATCCGGGGCGTCTCGGCCAGGTGCGGCGGCAGTGTCCGCTGCGCCGTCCGGAAGTGCTCCGACCGCACGTGGGCGGCACCGGCGTCGCCGTCCCGGAACGCCTCGACCAGGACGTACTCGGTCGGGTCGGTCACGCTGCGGGACCACTCGAACCAGAGGCAGCCGGGTTCGGCCTGGGTCGCCGCGGTGAACTCGGCGGCGATCTCGGGCCACCGGTCGGCGTACTCCGGCAGCACTCGGAACTTCGCGGTAATGAAGATCATCAGGTTCTCCTCGTACGACGTGTCGCGCGACGTGACCAGGTCACGCCCGCCGAGCCTAGTGAGGTCGGCCGGTCACCGGTCGAAGCGGATCTCGACCCGCCGGTTCCGCGCCCGACCCGCCGGGTTGTCCCGGCCGTCCCGGACGTTCGGCGCCACCGGGCGGCTCTCGCCGTGCCCGTGCACCTCGAAATCGAGCGCCGTACCGGCCAGCGCCTCGCGGAGCACGTCCCGGACCGCCTCGGCGCGCCGTCGGGACAGTTCCCGGTTCGACGCGTCGTCGCCGATCGCGTCGGTGTGGCCGTCGATCCGCACCGTTCCCCTGGCCTGGGTCCGGAGCCGCTCGGCGATCGTGGTGAGCCGTTCCCGGGCCGCCTGCGACAGCGCGTCGCTGCCGAATCGGAAGAGCACGTCGGCGTTGAGCGTCAGCTCGACGCGTTGGTCGGTTTCCGCCTCGCGGTTGTTCCCGTCCAGGTCACCGCTCTGCACGTAGATGTCCCGGGTCGGGGCGGCCAGGCCGACGGCCGGCACGGCGAGGTCGACGACCGGAGCGACCACCTGCGCACCGGCGGGCAGCTCGGGCCCGGGCACGACCCTGGCGGGTGACGCCGGGCCGGTCGGCTCCGCGCGGGCGAGGACCAGGCCGCCCGGACCGGTCGACGCCGGGCCGGTCGGCTCCGCGTGGGCGGGTGTCGGGGCGAGGCAGGTCACCGCCACCTCGATCGCGAGCACCGCACCGACGAGCACCGCGATCCGGGTCGGGGCCGGTCGTGCCACGATCGGCGGGCGCCCGGCCCGCCGGTCAGCCGAGCGGGACATTTTCGAAGACCGGCACGTTCGGCACCACGATGTCGACCGCCCGGACCTCGTCCGGCGGGGCACCGAAGACGGCGTACAGCTGGACCGACTGACCGGGCTGGACGAACACCCCGGCGAGGTCGGCGGAGCAGAGGTACTGCTCCTGGTTGTTCTGGCCGGCCCCGGGGTTGTCGACCCGGGCGACCAGATACTGCTTGCGGTTCTTCCGGTCGACCAGCGACACCCCGGCCATGGTGTGGCCGACCGTCTCCCCGGCGAACTCGTCCGCGACCTGCCAGCGCTGCCCGCCCTCCGGGCCGGTGTTGGTCATCCGCAGGTTGACGGTGACAAAACCGTTGTCGCGGCGGAGCTGGTGGAGCTCGACCCGGACCGGGACGATCCGGCCACTCTCCTCGACCTCGATCTCCCGGGTGGCGATGATGCCACCCAGCGGCTCCGGTTCACCGCCGGCCGTACCGCCGGCCGGTGCGGAACCCGAGCCGGAGCCGCTCGCCCCGTCGGCGCCGCCGAAAATTCCACATCCGGTCGATGACAGCACGGCCAGCGCGAGTACGCCGACGATGGCCATCCTGGACAGACGCACGGGCTTTCCTCCCTGATTCGGTTCGCCGGTCGGTCCCCGGCACCCGGGAACGGACCGGACTCACCCTAGGCAGGCTCAGGTCACCCTTACTGACCAGCGAATTCCTGTTGGCACGAACTGGGGAGCCGACAGCGGCGACCACCACGGCGACGACCACCACCACGGTCACGACGACGGCTGGGCCGCCGACGGCAGCGGCGGCCACGAAACGGGGCGACACGCTACCGAAACGCTGAGTTAATGTATTTGCATCGATCTAAATCAATGAGCGGAGGAGAGATGAGAAAGCTCGCTGCCGCCCTCGGCGCGCTCGTCGTGGGACTCGGCGTGGTGGCCGGGTTCCCCACCGGCACCGCCAGCGCCAGCACCGTCGACCCGGCCGCCCCGGCGGTCACGTCACTCCAGGTGGTGATCGGCGCCCCCAAGGGCCCCGGCCCCAGCAAGCGGACCGAGCCGGTCGTCGTCCTGCTCCGCTGCGACGGGCCCGGCAACGAACACCCGTACCCGGTGCAGGCCTGCGCCGAGATCGAGGCGGTCAAGGGTGACATCGACGCCATCCCACCCCTGGGCGCCGGGTGCGCGGGCGTGTGGCAACCGGTCGAGATCAGCGTCTCGGGAATTGTCGAGGACGAATCCGTGTACTGGACCGAGGAGGTGTCCAACGAGGGCTGCGCGGTGCCCTCGCACGGACACGTGTTCCGGCTGCCGCTGGATGGCCGGACACCGCACCAGCGCTGACCGTCGGCGCGCACGCCGTCACGCCGCCGGCCCGGGTCGCCAGCTCGGCTCCGGCGGCAGACGGCACGGCACCGGACACCCGGCACCGGATCCCCTGGGCTGCGGGTCGGCCTGTCAGCGGGTCAGCGGTGCCACAGTCCGACCCGGACCGGCACGCCCGGGGAGGCGTGGGCCAGCGGGCTGCCCTCCGGCGCGGGCAGACCCGCCCCGACCAGCAGGTCCTGGTCGACCCGGAGCGGTTCCACGTGCTGCAACGGCCAGTCGGGGTGCGCCACCTCGGCGGTGGCGAGCCGGCCGCCGATACGGGTGAAGAGCCGGTAACGGGCGGTGAGGAAGTGCGCCAGCGGGTCCCGCTCCTCCTCCGTCAACGGTGGCCCCAGCCGTACGTCGACATCGCAGCGCACCCCCGCCGGTCCCGGCCACCGGCGGCGACAGCGGTAACCGACCCGCTCCCCGTCCACCCGTACCGACATCCGTGACCAGTAGTAGGGCAGGGCGTACGTCGCCCGGGCGGCCAGCACCGCCGGCAACCGTGCCGCGTCCAGTGACAGGAACCAGATTCCGGTACGCCCTCGCCCGTCCCGCACATACGTCCGGACGTTGGTCTCGGGAAACCGCGACAGCCAGGGCAGCGCCGGCACCAGCGGTGCCCGGACCTCGCGCATGAGGAACGGGGTCAGGCCGACCCAGGCCGAGCCGTCGAAGGTCTCCACCTCCAGGCCCGCCGGGAGCATCGACCCGATCACCTCTGGCGGGTACCGCCAGTGCAGGAAGGTGATCCGGTCCCAGCGGTGGTACATGGCCGGCCGGCTTATCCGTGGCGATGGTGGGGCCCGCACGCTCTCTCCTTCCCGAGACCTCTGATCCGTCGGGCCGACTGATCCGTCGGGCCGACGTCCGCGCGGGTCAGCCGGATCGAGGCTGGCCGGCCTGTGTGACGAGCGCGGCGGCGACCTCCCGGACCTTCCGGTTCGAATTCTGGGAGACCTTGACCAGGAGCGCGAACGCCTCGTCGGCGGTGCAGCGACGCTCCCCCATGATGATGCCCTTGGCCTGCTCGATGACGGCCCGGCTCTCCATTGCGGTCTGCAACTGGCGTACGACGGTCGTGGTGGTCTCGTAGAGGTGGGCGTTGGCCAGCGCCACGGCGGCGTACTCGGCGAACGCCCGGGCCAGCGCGATGGACTCCTCGTCGAAGGCCTCCGGCCTGGCGCCGTACATGTTGAGGGCGCCGACGACAGTGTCCTGCACCGGCAGTCCGATCGAGAGCAGGCTGCGGATCCCCTCGGCCTGGGCCCGGGCCGCCCAGTCCGGCCAGCGGACCTCGACCGAGGTGTCGGGCACCGAGAGGGTGCGACCGGCCTCGGCGGCGTCCAGGCACGGCCCGGTGCCGCGCTGGTACTGCCACTCCTCCAGGCTCACCGCGACCGGGCTGGTGGCGGCCACGGTCTGCGCCTCGGCACCACGTACCAGGGTGACCGAGACCTCCCGGGCGGCCGGAACGGCCCGCTTCGCCAACCCGACGATCGACTCCTGGACACCATGCAGATCCGTCTCGCCGAGCTTGATCTGACCCAGTTCGACGAGCGCGTCAACGGGATCCAGGTGTGACGGCGCCATCCCTTCCGAGGATACGACGAGATTGCCGAGAGCGCGTCCGACACGTTCCGCGGCGCCGGACGAGCCGCTTCGAAACGGTGCCACCACCTCTGACCGGAGCTGCCCTGACCTGGTCGGGATTGCCACACGTCCGCCGGTCGGCACGTACACGTTTCCCGACTGGAACGTGCCACGATTCCCGGTGGAGGACGCCCGGCCTGGTCAGTCCGGCGGGCACCTCCGTACAATTGACTCCGGGTCAAGCCAAGTGCCCATCCTGCTCTTCGCTCAGTCGAGAGAGGCTGGTGCCTCGTGTCCGAACACCCGCTCCCCAGAAAGGCTGCCGCCAACGGCATCCGTCCGGCGCCGGAACGTTCCAGGCTGTCCGCCAATCGCTCCGGATCGTCCGGGGCCTTCCGCCTCACCGGCACACCACTGACCGTCCGTCACCATCTCGAGAGCACCGGGTCGGACGTCAGCCCGGCGACCAGGGCAAACCGTCTGCCGGTCATCTCCGCGGTCGGCGAGGTGGACGTGGTCACCGCGCCGCTGCTGCAACGTTCGCTGGTCCGTGCCGTCGAGGGCAACGACCAGGTCTGCTGCGACCTCGACAAGGTCACCTTCTTCAGCGCCGCCGGGCTGCACGCGTTGCTCGCCGCGCGGCACCGGGCCACCGAGACCGGCACCCGGCTCGCGGTCCGGAACGTGCACGGCATCACCCGCCGCATCCTGCACCTGGCCGACGTCGAGGACGTCCTCGGCCTGCGGCCCTGAACCGCAGCGATCCCGAACCACGGCGACCCTGAACACCGGGCCGGCCCGCTGCCGGCACGTCGAGCGTCGGCTCTTCGCCGGTCTGGTGGACAGGGCGCCGCTCCGTGCGGCGCCGGGACAACCCGGACGAGCAACAGACAGCTGTCCCACGTTGGGCACATTCGTCCCCCTGACGCCGCCGCGGTCGCCTGCCCGGGGCCGTCGGATGCCCGTCAGGCACAGGAGAACGTCGCCGCCGCCGCTTCACCCGGCACGGCACCCACATCCGCCACCCCCGCCCCGCTGACCCCACATGAAGGCGCCTGTTCGGGGAACCGTAGGGCTATCAACCACGACGGAAGCGAGGTGGCCGGCGATGACGGCGACGAAACAACGGGACGTGGTGGACCTCCTGGTCGACCAGCACAATCAGATCAAGACGCTGTTCGGCCAGTTGGGCAGGGCGCAGGGTGCCGAGAAGCGGGAACTGTTCGAATCCCTGGTCCGCCTGCTGGCGGTGCACGAGAGCGCCGAGGAGATCGTCGTGCACCCGAGCGCGCGTAAGAAGATCGACCGTGGCCAGCAGGTGGTGGACCAGCGCCTCCAGGAGGAGGACCAGGCCAAGCGCGAGCTGGCCGAGTTGTACGACATGGGCGTCGACCACCCGAACTTCGACGCCCGGATGGCAAAGTTCGCCGACGCGGTCATGCAGCACGCCAGCCACGAGGAGAACGAGGAGTTCCCCTCGCTGCGACGCAGCATGTCCGAGGCACAGTTGGCCCGGATGGCCGGCGCGGTACGGGCCGCCGAGGCCACCGCGCCGACCCGGCCGCACCCGCACAGCGGCGAGTCCGCGTCGGCGAACCTGCTCGCCGGCCCGCCGCTGGCCGTGTTCGACCGGGTGCGGGACGCGGTACGCGACTGGCGTGAATCGCACGCCGACCGGGACTGACCGCAGACCGGTAGCGATCGCCTCCCGGTACCGCGCACGGGCCGGGCGGCAACGCGTCGGCGCCGCGCCGCCGTTCCTTCGCCACGACCCTGTTCGCCGTGCCGGTGGCGGGCACCACCGGCACGGCGAACGGCGTCAGAACCGTCAGTACGGACACCAGGCTCGGCTGCGCGGTGGCGGATCGCGCGAGTTGGCCGGCGGACGGGCCGTCCGATCGGACGCCGGTCGGCACCGCTCAGCGGGTGAGAAAGACCCGACCACCGGTCGGCAGCCCCGCTCAGCGGGTGAGGAAGATCCGGACACCGGTCGGCAGCCCCGCTCAGAGGGTGAGGAAGAGCAGTACTCCGAGACCGACGAGGATCGCCGGCACGGTGGTGATCAGGGTCGCCAGCCCGGCGGCCCGACGCCGCAGCGCCGCCAGTGGGATGAGCGCGTCGCCGTCCTGGCTGATCGCGTTCGCCACCAACGTCGGCAGGGGCAGCCCACCGCTGATGTAGATGCCGGTGAAGACGATCTGGATGGCGCAGCCGGGAATCAGTCCGACGAGCGCGCCGACCAGGACACCGAGCACGCCGGCGAAGCCGAGCTGTGAGCCGTCGAAGCCGGTGGCCGTACTGAGGATCTGCCAGCCGAGGTAGGCGACGGCGACCCACACGGTGACGAACGACGCCTCGTGGGCACTGTGCCGCAGGGTTTCCCGGAGGCTCGTCGGGTGTGCCGTCTCCACGGTGTCGTCGGCGAACCGGCCCCGCCCGACGGCGAAGATGAGCAGCGCGACAAGCGTGCCCGCACAGCCGAGGGCCAGGTACGGGTCGATGCCGCCGAACGGGACGCGCAGCAGGGTGGGATCGACCAGGTGGAAGGCGATCGGAACGGAGATCAGGAAGGCGGGTGTGGTCAGCCCCCAGAAGGCGACCGACATCGTGCGCTTCCGTTCGACCGGCCGCCGGTCGACGACCGGGAGCGTGGCCAGGGCGGCCACCCCGGCCGGCGCCACACCGGCGGACCGGACCGGTACGCCACCACCACCCGAGCCGACCGGGACGACGACAGCGCTCCGCCCGGGTGACCCGACAGCGTTCGGGCGGAACGAGCCGACACCGTCCGGTCCGGCGGCGGGCGCCGGGACCCGGGACGCCGACACCGGCGCCGGGACGGGCCGGACACCCCCGTCGACCGGGGCCGGGTCGGCCGGTCGACCGGACCCGCCGGACGACTGCCGCCGGACCCGCCGCCACCAGGCGGGCAGCGCCCGGGCCGGATCGATGCCGAGCAGGTCGACGGCGTACCCGGTGACCAGGCCGACCACGAAGAGCAGGAGGTGGATCCGGAGCGCGAACGCCGGATCGGCGGCGATCACCAGCCAGGACGAGTCGCCCATGGTCGCGGCGAGCGCGGCCACCACCGTACCGAAGGAGACCTTGCCCCGGGCGTAGAGCGGCATGAGGATGATGGCGCCGCCGCAGCCGGGGCTCACCCCGAGCAGGGCGCCGACCAGCGGGCCGAGTCGGGGCCGGCGGGTCAATCCGTCGGTCACCCGGTCGCCGTACCGCCAACGGAGCCAGCCGAAGAGCGCGACCAGCACCGCGACAAAGACCCCGACCTGCATGAAGGCGTCCGCCAGCGGACGGGCGAGCAGTTCAACCATGATGGAGTCCTCCCAAGGTGGACCACACCGGGGCGCCCCGTTCTCCTGGACGCCCCGGTGCGAGGAGTGGAAACCGACCCCGCGGTACGCGGAACGACCGGATCAGCGGCGCTTCTTGCCGGACTCGAGCAACGAACCGACCGTGGGTGGCGGAGTGCTCTGCAGTCGCGGGTCGCCCGGCGGCAGCGTCGGCGCCCCGGCGTACGCCTTCGCCTTCGCCTGGTAGCTGAACTCGCCCTTGCCGTCCGGGCTCGGGCCGGAGGCCCAGCGGCCCTCGGCCGACTCCTCGCCGGCGGAGAAGTTGATGAACTGGTACGCGAACTGGTTCTCCTGCTCGGCGTCCGGGAAGGCCTCGGGTACCGGCATCTCCTCCAGACCGTCCTCTTTGAGTTGTTCGATCGCGGCGAGCCACATGTTCTGGTGCATGGTGTCCCGGGCGAGCAGGAAGCGCAGCATCTGCTTGACGCCCGGGTCGTCGGTCATGTTGAACAACCGGGCCACCTGCAGCCGGCCCTGCGCCTCGGCGGTGACGTTGAGGTGGAAGTCGGCGAGCAGGTTACCGCTCGCGGTGATGAACGACCCGTTCCACGGCACGCCGTTGCTGTCCGCCGGCAGGGGTCCGCCACCGGCGTGGATGAAGTGCGCCGGATTCGACCCGGCGTAGATCGCCGCCAGCATCGGGTTGTCCTCGGCGGCCGCCTCCTGAAGGGAGAGCGGGGCACTGTCCAACAGCCGGGCGATCATCGTGCAGATCATCTCGACGTGCCCCATCTCCTCCGTGCCGACATCGAGGAAAAGGTCCTTGTACTTGCCCGGCAGCCGGCAGCTCCAGCCCTGGAAGAGGTACTGGTTGGCGACCGTCATCTCTCCCCACTTGCCGCCGAGCACCTCTTGCAGGCGGCGGGCGAAGGCGGCGTCAGGGCCGTCGGGCTTCGCCTCGAACTGCAGATCCTTGATGTGACTGAACACGATGTCCCCCTGTCAGGCGGAATGCGGACACCGCCCGGGTACCCCGGATGCCGACCCGTGCGGGCCAACCGGTGGCCCAGCCGGGCCAGCCTCGGCCAGGCCGCCGGGCAGCCGCCCACCACCCCCGGCCCCGGCGCCGTCGATCGGCGGGGAACACGACCTCGACCGCCGCCCCGGACGGCCGGAGCGGGTACGCCCGGATGCTGCCGCCCTCGGTGTCGACCAGTCGGCGGACGATCCAGAGCCCGAGGCCGGACATCCCGGTCGGCGGCACCGTTCGACGCAGCGCGGCACGCAGGCCGGCATACCGCCGACCCTCGTCGCTCACCACGAGGACCAGGTCACCCGCCCGGACGGTGGCGGTGAGCCGTACCTGGCCGTGGGCGGGGCCGTGGCGCAGGGCGTTGCCGACGAGGTTCACCAGCACCTGACGGACCCGTTGCGCGTCCACCGGCCGGTGCCCCGCCGCCCGGCTCACCGACAACCGGACCCGGTCGGCCGGCCAGGCCGCGACCATCGCCGGCAGGACCCGGTCCAGCGGAACGCGCGGCTCGCCGCCGGTGGTCACGCCCCGCGTCCAGTCCACCGCCTGCCGCCACAACCCGTCGAGGTGCGCGGCCTGCTCGCGGGCGAGTCTCAGCATCAGCCGCCGGTCCGACGCCGGTACCGGCCTCCGCTCGTCCGCGAGGGTCCGGGTCAGCGCGGTCAGGGCGCCGACCGGTGACCGCAGTTCGTGGCAGAGGACCCGGAGCAGGACGGATTCGGTGGCGGACTCCGGCGCGGCGGCCGCCCGGCGTCGCCGGAGCAGCGACCGGAGCCGGAGCAGCAGATCCGCGGCGAGCAGTCCGGCCAGGCACAGCAGCAGCGTGGTCATGACGTCGAGGAGCGCCGTCAGCATTGCCACCAGACCGGCCAGCAGCAGCGCGGTGACACCGAGCGCGCCGACGACCGTCGGTACGCCTGTTGTCGCCAACCACCGCCGAGGTGCACTTCTGCCCTTTTCCGGCATGATCAGCCCGTACCGGGGAAACCGGCCCGAGTGACCGTCTCGGCCACCATCCGCGTCGCGTTGATCGACGACCACCCCCTGTTCGTACGTGGGCTGGAGCTGCTTCTTCCGGCCAGCAGCGACGGGCGGGCCCGGGTCGTGGGGTCGACCGGTGACGCGGCGTCGGCCGCCGGCCTGATCCGTCGCTGTCTGCCCGATCTGGCCCTGGTCGACCTGCACATGCCCGAGCCCGGCGGGGTCCGGGCCATCGCGGCCATCCGCCGGACCAGTCCCGGCCTGCGGATCGTCGCGATGTCCGGCCTCGCGGACACCACCATGGCGGTGGAGGCGTTACGGGCCGGCGCCGAGGGCTACCTGCCGAAGAGCAGCGAGCCGGAGGAGCTGCTGCCGCCGCTGCTCGCCGTCCTGAACGGGTGGGCGGTTCTCCCCGCCGACCTGCTCGGCGCGCTCGTGGCCCCGGGGCCCGGTCACGCACCGGTCGCCGGTGGGCTCGACGACCAGGAGCGTCTGCTCCTGCAGCTTATTGCCCGGGGTAACAGCACGACGGAGATCTCCGAGAAGCTGCACGTCTCGGAGCGGACGGCGAAAAGGCTGATCGCGTCCCTGCTGCGTCGGCTCCGGGTCTCGTCCAAGGCCGAGGCCGCCGCCATCGCCGGAAGCGCCGGCCTGCTGTAGGAGCCGGCCGGGCCCGGCGCGATGTTTACCGCGCACCGGGCGGGGCATCCGGCGCGAGGTCATCCGGCAGGAGTCCCCGATGCGCCCAGTCGATCGTCGTTCCGCCGCCACCGCGGCACCCCTTCCCGAACCACGCGGCCCGCTCTCCGAGCTGGTGATCGAGGCGCTCCGGCGTACCCCGGGAGCGTCGCCGTCGCCGCTGGCCGCCGTGGGGGACGCCGGATATCCGCCGTGGACGGCCGGTACCGGCACCGACCCGCTGCGCGACGAGGACCTGCAACTGCTGCTGTTCGTCTGTTACGAACTGCACTACCAGGGCTGGCACGGCGTCGACGACCGGTGGGAGTGGGAGCCGTCCCTGATCGCGGTCCGCTCGGCCGCCGAGGCGGGGTTCGAGCGGGCACTGCGTCACCTGGTCGGCGCGCCACCACGACTCACCCCGGACGGGCTGCCGGGCGCCCTCGCCGCCCTGGTCGCGGCGGCGGACGACGGGCCGCCGCTCTCCGTGGAACTGGCCCGACGGGCCGACCTGGCGCGGTTCCGCGAGTTCGTCGTACACCGCTCGATCTACCACCTGAAGGAGGCGGACCCGCACACCTGGGGCATTCCCCGGCTCACCGGGCGGGCCAAGGCCGCGCTGGTCGAGATCCAGATGGACGAGTACGGCGGCGGCCGGGCGGACCGGATGCACGCGACGCTGTTCCGGGGAACCATGCGCTGGCTCGGCCTGGACGACCGGTACGGCCGCTACCTCGACGCGGTACCGGCGCAGACCCTGGCCATCAACAACCTGATCTCGCTCTTCGGCCTGCACCGGCGCTGGCGGGGCGCCCTGCTCGGGCATCTCGCGGCGTTCGAGATGACCTCGTCGTTGCCGAACCGCCGGTACGGCGACGGTCTGCGGCGGCTCGGCGGCGACCCGGAAGCGACACGGTTCTACGACGAGCACGTCGAGGCGGACGCGGTGCACGAACAGATCGCGGCACACGACCTGTGCGGTGCGTTCGCCGCCGAGCACCCCTGGGCGGTGCCGGAGATCTGGTTCGGTGCGGCCTGCTGCCTGGCCCTCGACCGGATCTTCGCCGAGCACCTGCTGACCTGTTGGGCCGGTGGACGCAGCGCGCTGCGGGCCGGAGCACTGGCGGTCCGGTGAACCGGTCACTCGAGTACGTCCTGCCGCTACGCCGGTACGACGGTGCCGGTCCGGCCGCCGAGGCGGAGTTGACCGAGCTGACCGGATATCTGCGCTGGCTCTCGCGGCGGGTCGAGGTGACCGTGGTGGACGGGTCGGCACCCGCCCTGTTCGCCCGGCACGCCGCCCGCTGGGGTCGACACGTCCGCCACGTACCGCCCGATTCCCGGTTCCGGTACGCCAACGGCAAGGTCAACGGGGTGTTGACCGGGCTGCGGCTGGCCCGGCACGAGAAGGTGATCATCGCCGACGACGACGTCCGGTACGACAACCGGAGCCTCGACGCGGTCGCCCGGCTCCTCGACCGCGCCGATCTCGTCCGCCCGCAGAACTACTTCCGCCCGCTGCCCTGGCACGCCCGCTGGGACACCGGTCGTTCGCTGGTCAACCGTGCTCTCGGTGCCGACTACCCCGGCACCCTCGGCATCCGTCGGTCGACGTTCGACGCGATGGGCGGTTACGACGGCGACGTACTGTTCGAGAATCTCGAACTGATCCGGACCGTTCGGGGGTACGGCGGTGTGGAGTTGGCGCCCGCCGGACTCTACGTACGCCGGCTGCCGCCGGCCAGCCGGCGGTTCTGGTCCCAGCGGGTCCGGCAGGCCTACGACGACCTGGCCCAGCCCGCCCGGTTGCTGCTCTTCCTGGCCGTCGGGCCGGCGCTGGCCGGGCTGGCCGCCAGCGGCCGGCGGATCGGCGCCGTCGGCGCGCTCGGCGCGGCGGCGGCGGTGACGGCCCTCGCCGAGCGTGGTCGTCGGCGGGCCGGCGGTACGGCGGTCTTCCCGGTCGGCGCGACCCTGCTGGCTCCGGTCTGGGTGCTGGAACGCGCGGTGTGCGGTTGGCTGGCGGTCGGCCTGCGCCTGGCTGCCGGTGGGGTGCGCTACGGCGGCCGGCGACTCCGGGTCGCCGCCCACAGCCAGCGTGAGCTGACCCGCCGTCAGGCCGCCCGCCGTCAGGCCGCCGCCCACCGGACCCCCGCGCGGCAGACCGCCTTCCGGCCGGCCCCGGCGCGGCAGACGACCTCCCGGCAGCTCACCCGTCGGGGCCGGTACGACGCGGCCCGGTAGCCGGCCGGAGTCGGCATTCCCCGGCCGGGGTCGGGTCCGGGGCGGCACCCGCACGGAAGCCGACAACCCGGTGGCTTCCGTCACAGAACGGCTTGATCCCGGACCTGCCACAGCGGCACAGCGCCACGGTGTCCCGTCCCGCCTCGATGATCTCCCCGTCCGGGGTCCGCAGGAGGAAGTCGCCACGGATCAACAGCGGCCCGTCCTCGTACGGCGTGACGGTCACCGCAGCTTCCTCCCGGTCGGTATGCGCCATTCCACCGCTCTGCCCGGAATGGCGGACCGGAAACCCGGGCCGGGAATCACCGCGACAGGTGATCACGGCTCGCGACGGTGGTCAGCCGCCGAAGGGCCGAAGCTGCGCGCTGATCCGAACCGTGGTGCCGCCCGGACCGCTGTCGACAGTCATCCCGTCGCTGGTCCGCTGGGCGATCCACAGCCCCATGCCGCCGGTCGGGGACGGTGTCGGCGGCTCGACGCGCTCCAGGTAACGGGCGGCCGGGAAGCCGGTGCCGTGGTCCCGGACCTCACACATCAGCTGGTCGGTCTCCCAGAGCCGCAACTCGCCCCGTCCGCCGCCGTGCCGGATCGCGTTGGTCATCACCTCGTTGACCGCGGCCACGAAGTCGAGCACCTTCTCCGGGTCCAGCCCGCACTCCCGGGCGGCGGCATCCACCTCACGACGTACCTCGGCGAACCGGTCGACGTCGAAGTGCGCCACAACAAGTAATCGCCCCAGCTCGTACGGCGACGGATTGTTGGAGGAATGCCCAGCCACGGCAGTCCCTTCCGGAGAAACGGCCCAGTGCTGTGATGGAAGGTACCCGAGACTCTGCGCCGAAACCCCGGTCACACGTTGGCGCCGCCGTGGGAGTTCGAGCGGCCCGGGAAGAATAAGACCCGGACACACCGTTCGCAAGGCCAATCCCTCCAAGTCCGACAAGGCGGACGCGTCAGACAGAGGAAACGACGCCTTGATCAGCACCGGCCCGCCACCACACAGGCTACGCTTCACGGCGTGATCGAGGCAGATGGCTCCGGAGCCGACGAACGGCTCCGACGGATAGAGGCGGTGACCGACTCGGCGCTGTCAGGACTCGACGTGGACGGGCTCATCGACGAGCTTCTCGGCCGGGTCCGACAACTCCTGTCGGCAGACACCGCCGCCATCCTGATGCTCGACGAACACGCACAGCAACTCGTGATCAGTGCGACCAAGGGCATCGAGGAGGAGGTCCGGCAGGGCTACCGGATTCCACTCGACCACGGCCTGGCCGGCCGCGTCGCCCAGCAGCGGCAACCGGTCATGTCCGAGCAGGTCGACCCCGCCGAGGTACCGACGCCGGTCCTCCGGGACAAGGGCGTCCGGTCCATGCTCGGGGTGCCGATGCTCGCCGGGAGCGACCTGGTCGGCGTGCTCCACGTCGGGACGCTCAGCCCACGCCGGTTCACCCCGGACGACGTGAGCCTGCTCCGTCTGGTGGCCGACCGCGTGAGCCTGGCCAGCCAGGCCCGGGTCGGCAACATCGACCGGACCGCCGCGCTCGCCCTGCAGCGAAGCCTGCTCCCCACCCGCCTGCCCGAGGTAGCCGGCGTGGACATCGCCGCCCGGTACGTTCCCGGCCACCACACCGGCATCGGCGGCGACTGGTACGACGTCTTCCTCCTGCCCTCGAAGTGGCTCGGCATCGTCATCGGCGACGTCTCCGGACACGGGTTACGTGCCGCCGTGGTGATGGGACGGCTACGCAGCGCGCTCCGCGCCTACGCCCTGGAATGCAACGACCCCGCCGACGCCCTGACCCGGCTCGACCAGAAGATCCAGCACTTCGAAGCCGGCAACCTCGCCACCGTGCTGTACGCCATGGTCAGTCCGACCCGAGACGAGATCCACATCTCGCTGGCCGGGCATCTGCCACCGATGCTCGCCGAGCCGGGAGGCACCGTCCACCCGCTGAACCTGCCGGTGGACCTGCCGCTCGGCATCGGCCGCCCGAGACCGCGCTGCACCACCGTGGTCAACTTCCCGCAGGACGCGACCATGGTCTGCTACACCGACGGTCTCATCGAACGCCGCAACGAGTTGATCGACGTCGGGTTCGACCGGCTTCGCGCCGCGATCAGCCCGGGCACCGCGGAGGCGGTCTGCGCAACGATCATGACCAGGCTCGGCATCGAGCAGCCCGCCGACGACGTGGCCCTGCTGGCCCTCCGTCACCACTCCAACGTCGAACAGCCGACGTCAGCCACTGCCAACGGCCCGGCGCGCCGCTGACGAGGGCCGGTGATGACCGGCGATCAGCGCCGACCGGAACGCCAGCCGGGTTGACAGGACGGCTGCCCGGCCCCGCTACAGCGGGGGCAGCCCGAGCGCCTCGTCGACCCGGTTCAGTGCGGTGATGTCCTCCTCGCCCACACCACGGAGCAGGTCGATGGCGGTCGCCCTGATCTGCCCCACGATCATGATCAGCGGAAGTGGCGGCTGCGGCTGTCGGGTCAGCAGCCGACCGGCGGTGCGTACCGCGTCGACCGCGGCTGCCTCGGTCCGCGCGACGTACCCGTCGGCGGCCTCGTCCTGCCCGCCCAGGTCAGCGGCGAGCGCCGCACCGGCGGCGCGTACCGCCTCGGTCAGCGAACGGAGGGCGGCGACCAGCTCCGGCGGGCTCTGCGCCGGCTGTCGGGTCAGCGCCACCCCGGCCCGGGCCAGCACCCGGACGTTGCGTACCGCGTAGTCGATCTGGCGGCTCGACGCGTCCAGCGCGTGCACCCGTCCGAGGTGGTGGCGTCGCCGTACGTGCAGGCGCAGCGTCTCTCCAGCGGCCTGCACCGCCGTACGCAGCTGGTCGACGACGGCGTCGAGCTGTCGCGCCCGGTCCAGCGCGGCCAGGGCGGCGGTCTCGTCCCCGCGCCGGAGTGCCTCGGTGATCTCGGTCAACAGCTCCGCGATCGTGCCGAAGGTCCGGCGCGACTCGGCGACCAGCGGGGCGAGCGGACGCCGGGCGCCGACCAGCTGGCTCACCGCGAGCGCCACCACGCCGCCGATCAGTGCGTCGACGAACCGGAACGGCACGAGGCTGCCACCCGGCGGCGGGACCACCACCAGATACAGCGCGGAGACCGTCGCCTGGACCATGGTGACGCTGCTCGCCCCGAACGCCGCGACCACAGCGACGGTGAGCAGCACAACAACAAAAACCGTCCAACTGGTCCGGCCGAGGCCCTGGACGACGAGGTCCGCGACGAGCACCCCGGCCGCGACCCCGAGGATCACCTCGACCGCCCGGCGGATCCGCTGACCCCGGGCCTGCCCCAGCACGATCAGCGCGGCGGCCGGCGCGAAGAACGGCTCGGGATGGTCGAGCACCGTGGTGGCGACCGCCCAGGCGAGGGTGGCCGCCACCGTGGCCTCGACCGCCGGAAGCCAGTTCTGGCGGAGCCGGTCGGCGACGAGTCGGAGCCAACCGATCCGGACCACCGCCCCCCTCACCGTCACAGGACCATCATCTGCCCAACTCCGATGATCGTCATCCGCGACGACAGTCAGCGACCGTCGCGATCGCCGAGCTACGGCGGGGCACGACCCTGTCGGACAGGTCACCGGCGGGCCGGCACGGCCCCGTCAGGTCACCGGCTGGCGGACGGCGGTCCGTCGACGTCGCGCGGGCTCAGGCCGTCATCGCGTGCACGGCCTTGCGCAGTGCGCCCGGCTCGCTCGGCTTACGCGGTGCGTTCTTCCGGAGTTCGATCATCCGCTCACCGATCTCCTGCAGCTTCTTACGCCCCAGCCCCTCCCGGACCTTCGGGAACCACTCGTCCTCCTCCTCCTCGATGTGGTGGGTGACGTTCTCGATCAGCACGGTCACCTTCGCGTCGAAACGCTCGTCGTCCGGGCTCATCGCGGCCAGCTCGGCGCAGAGCACGTCGGCGACGTGGTGTTCCTCGTACGACTCCAGGACGTCGTCCTCCAGGTCGGGCAGGAGTTCCCGGGTAGCCGGGTACATGCACTCGTTCTCGATGTACGTGTGCACGGTGAGCGCCTCCAGGATCTGCTCGACGAGCTCACCCTTGCGCTTGGTGGCGCCCTCGCCGACGTCCTGGAACGCCTTGAACAGCTTGCGGATCTCCTTGTGATCCTCTTTCAACAGCACGATGGCATCGGTGGACATTCGGGCCTCCTCGGCGTCTGGGACGGCCGCCCCACGTACTGGTCGACGCACCCGACGGTGCCGACGACCGGGACGACCTGACCGTGTCGACGGCCTGCCTGTCGTCGACGATGCTGGACCTGCTACCCGACGGTCTGAACGCCGAAACCAGAAAAATGCTGGTCAAACGGGCCACCTTGTCCCGTCGACGATTCCTGTCCGTTGACGGTTCCTGTCCCGTCGACGACGCCTGTCCCGCTCGGCCGGACGGAACGCGCGCCGGGTACGCGGTCCCCGGGGGGCGCTACCGGCCGATCGTCAGCGGGCGGGCGCTGGTCCACTCGTACATCCGCTCGTCCCGGTGGTACTCGAGTAGTTCGATCTGGTCGAGCGTGACCGTCACCGGCTCGGTCACCACCCGGTCCAGCGCCTCCGCGATCGGCGCCGCCGGCTGCTCACGGTTCGAGTACGCGATGCTCACGTGTGGCCGGAACCCTGACGCGCCCTCCACGGCCCGTTCGACCCGGTCCTCGCCGAACGCCTCCCCGATGGCGGCCCGGACGGCGGTCCGTACCTCGGTCACCGGCTCGGCCGGGGTCGCCAGCAGGTAGATCGCCTCGCCTCGCACGGTCGGCCGGTGGAAGGTGACCACCGGCGCGGGTACCTCCGCCAACCGCTTGCCGACGGTCCGGACGAGCCCGTCGACCGACTCGGCGGTCAGGTCGTCCATGAAGCCGACGCCCTGGGTCGTCAGGTGCAGCCAGCGGTGCGGAATGAGATCGAGGCCGGCGAAGCCGGCGATCGCCTCCTGGTAGCGCCCGACCAGGCGAACCAGCTCCGGATGCCGGCCCATGTCGAAGTGACAGGCGTAGTAGTGCCGGCCCACCCGCCAGCCCGGCCGCCACCACCAGTGGTCCTGCATGGCGTCGACATTCGACACGTTCACTCCTCCGATCCGTCCGTTGTCCATCCGTACGGTCGACCGGCGATCCGTTCGTCCGCGATCGACCCGTGCACGATCCCGCCGCCCGGGCCGGAACTCCCGGGCAGGGTTCCGAAGAGTATCCGGCACCATCCTCCGGCCCGCTCGGCTCTCACCCCGCCGTCGTCGTACTCCGGACCGTCGGCCGCAGCCGGGCGGGCCGCGCCCACCGGTCGGTCCCGGTATCGTCGGGCGACGTGACCGGCGTCCTCCACTCGCACTGCTCGTACTGCGGCACGACGTACCCGAGTGGGGTCGGGTGGCCCCGGTCCTGCGCGAGCTGTGGTCAGACCAGTTGGCGCAACCCCGCGCCGGTCGCGGTGGCGATCCTCCCGGTCCGGGTCGGCCCGGGTCGGACCGGTGTGGTGGTGCAGCGCCGGGACATCGAGCCCGGCCGCGGACTGCTCGCGCTTCCCGGCGGTTTCATCGAGTACGGCGAGGACTGGCGTGACGCCCTCGTCCGGGAACTCCGCGAGGAGACCGGTCTGGTCGGCGAGGCGTCGGCGGTACGGCTGTTCGACGTGCACAGTGCCCCGTCCGGCGGCACGATCATGATCTTCGGTGTGCTGCCGGCACAGGACGCCGACACGCTGCCCGTCTCGACGCCGACCGCCGAGTCCACCGAGTGGCTGGTCCTCACCGAGCCGGCCGAACTCGCCTTCTCCACCCACACCGAGGTGCTGGCCGGATACCTCGGGCAGCACGGAACGGCCGGTCCGGCGTGACCGGCGCGGGCGCCCGGGTCGGGCTGGTCGCCGTACTGGTCGGTGGGCTGCTCGGTCCGGTGGTCGGGTGCGCGCGCGGCTGTACCGAGACGGCTCTGCAGGTGTGGCCGGTCGAGGTGCACCGGCTCGACGCGCCGCTCACGGTCAACGCCCGGCTGGGCGCGGCCGGCGAGCCGCTCGCCGGGGTCACCGTGAAGCTGGCCGTCACGGTGGTCGGCCCGGACCACGCGGCCGGCGAGGCACTGTTCCACGCCACCACCGACGCCGACGGTCTGGCGACGGTGACCCGACCGGAGGGCGTCGCCGGGCTGTCCGCGGCCGGTCAGCGGGTGACCGGGTACGCCGCGTACTTCCAGCCGTTGAACAAGGTCGACGGGACGGCGTACTGCTGGTCCGGGGCGAGTGCCCCGATCAGCTGTGGCACCGACGACGGGCTCGGGCAGTGCCCGTTCGACCCGGCCGGTGGCGGCGACCTCGACGGGTGACTGGTGCCGGCCCGGTCGCTACGGCCGGTGCCCGGCGTGGATGGCCCGTACGGTGTCGATGGTGTCCGCCTCGGCGGCGGTCTTGTCGTCGCGGTAGCGCACCACCCGGGCGAAGCGCAGCGCCACCCCGCCGGGATAGCGCGGACTGGTCTGCACCCCGTCGAAGGCGATCTCCACCACCTGCTCGGGGCGGACCCGGACGACCCAGTCGCCCCGCTCCACGGCCAGTTCCTGGAAGCGTTCCGTCTGCCAGCGCAGCAGCTCGTCGGTGAGCCCCTTGAACGTCTTGCCGAGCATCACGAAACCCCCGTGCTCAGGGTCGCGGGCGCCCAGGTGCAGATTCGACAACCAGCCGGTACGCCGCCCGCTGCCCCACTCGACGGCGAGCACGACCAGGTCGAGGGTGTGCCTCGGCTTGACCTTGATCCACGCCGAGCCCCGCCGACCGGCGTCGTACGGTGCGTTCGGCGCCTTGACCACGATGCCCTCGTGGCCGGCGTCGAGCGCGGCGGCGAACGCCTCCGACGCCTGCTCGACGGATTCGACCTCGCTGCGCGGGATCAGGTGTGCCGGTGCGACCGTCCGGGCCAACGCCTCCCAGCGCTGGTGCGTCGGCGCGTCGAGCAGGTCCGTCCCGTCGAGGTGGAGCAGGTCGAAGAAGTACGGCGTGAGCAGCGTCGTACCGCTGGTGCTGGCGGCGGCGAGCACCGAGGGCGCGGCGCCGGGCGGTCGGTCCGGCCCGGGAATGGCCGCTGGTGACGCCCCGGAGGTGCCGATCCGGGGCAGCTCGGAGATGTCGGTCGGCGTCGCCGCGCCGCGTGCCGAACCGGCCTCGGGCACCTCGGCCGGCGCGGCGCCGAAGCTGCGGGTGCCTCCGGGCTCGCCGTCTCCACCGCCGGCCGGGTCGCGCCGGTCGGCTCCGGACAGTTCGGCCCGGACACCACGCCGGGCGCCCCGGGTCGCGGCCCGGCTGGCGGTCTCCTGGAACGGCCGGGGCCGCCCTGACGGGTCGAGCGCGATCGCCTCACCGTCGAGCACCAGCTCCCGGGCGGGCAGCGTGCGCACCGCCGCGACCACCTCCGGCACCCGTGAGGTGATCTCGTCGAGGCTGCGGGTGAAGACGGCGATGTCGTCGCCGGAGCGGTGCACCTGGATGCGGATGCCGTCCAGTTTGACGTCGACGACCGCAGGCAACCCGATCGTGGACAGGGCCTCCTCGACCGACGTGGCGCTCTGCGCGAGCATCGGGGAGAGCGGCCGGCCGACCTGCAGCGCGAACCCGGTCAACGCCCCCGGCCCGCCGGTCAGCGCGGCCACCGCCACCGTCTTGAGGTCACCGGCGAGCAGCAGCGCCCGCCGGACCATCGGCAGCGGCACCTCGGCGGCCCGGGCGATCGCCTCGACCAGCAGCCCCGCCTGGGCGCCCTGCCGCAGCTCACCGCTGAACAGGCCGAGCAGCATCCGACGCTCGTCGACGGTGGCGGCGGCGAACAGCCCCCCGAGCAGCTCGCGGCGCCGGGCCTGGGAACCCGGGCCCCGCACCTCGGCCAACGCGCCGACGGCGGCGTCGACGGCCGCCACGGTCAGGGTCGGCTGTTCGGCTGGTGGCGGCAGTTCGCGCAGGCTGGCGTAGCCGACCCCGGTCTGCCGCTGCCGCAGTTCGCCGGCGAGGTACGCCGACCCGGCGGCGATCTCGTCCGGCCCGAGGCCACGCAGCGCCCCGGCGAGCAGCTCGACCTTGGCACGCCGGGCGGAGGTCGCGGCGACGGCGGCAGAGGTGGCGGCCAGGTCAACAAAGCGCACGGCTCCATCCTGGCAGCCACCACCGACACAACCGGCCGAGCCGCGCGAAGAGCAGTCCCCCGATCAGCAGCCCGCCGGTCGCCGGCCTCCGGACAACCGTCCGCCGGTGGCCAGCTCCCGATGAGCAGTCCACCGATCGCCAGCCTCCGGACAGCGGCCCGCCGGTGGCTGGCTCGCCGGACAGCTAGGCGGACGGCTAGGCGGAGACCGGCTCCTCGATCCGCAGGCCCCGGGCCCGTACGCCGTCGGCGACCCGGGAGAGCGCGGCGTCGAGCGCGCAGAGAACAGTGGACAGTTCGCCGAGCCGCTCGCGGAGCGTCTCCTCGGACCACGCGGAGACGTCGACGTCCCGCAGCGCACTGACCGCGGCGTCGAGCCGCGCGATCGCCTCGTTCGTACTCATGTTCGAGACCTTACCGCCCGGGCGGGCAACGCGGGCGCTTTCTCCGGTTTCTCCCACGGGTCTTCGGAGGCTGTGCGGCATCGGCTATCTTCCGGGTAGCGCCATCCCATCCCCCGGTCCCCTCGGCCGCCGTCGACCGACGCGATCGACACCGACCCGATCAGCACCGACGCGCTCCGCCGCGACGGGACGATCCGTCGGCGACAGGCGACCAGCCGGACGACGCGGCCAGCAGAGAGAAGGACGCGAAGACCATGCATCCCGCCACCCGCCACATCCGTAACCGGGTGGGCGCGGGCGCCGCGGCGGCCCTCACAGCGCTCGCGCTCACCGCCGTTCCCAGCCCGGCGTACGCCGCACCGGCTCAGCCCACCGCACCGGCCCAGCCCACGCTGTGGCTGACCAGCGCCGTCGCGCCCCACATCCACGAATCCGGCGTCACGATGGGCATCAACCTCGCCAACGACGGCGATGCCGCCGCCACCGGTGTCACGGTCACCTACAACGGCGACCAACTCACCGACGACGTCCTCGTCTCGCTCACGGAGACCGCGGAGGGCTGTCAGCTCACCGGAAAGCGCGCCGTCTGCCAACATGGCGACCTCGCTCCCGGCCAGCGCGATCTGGTCGAGCAGATCGTCCTCACCAGTCGCCCCAACGCGCGACCGGGCACGGGCGGCTCCATCAGCGTCACCCTCGCCGGCACCGGCCCCGACGGCACTCCGGCGAGCATCATGCTGCCCCTCGACATCGAGATCCTGCCCGACCCGGATCTGGTGGTCGAGGCCGAGGACGTGGGCTCGGAGCAGGAACGGATCGGCCCCGGGGACACCCGGCCGCTGCGCGCCGTGGTAGTCAACCGGGGCATCACCGAGGCGCAGAACGTCCGGGTGACCGCCACCGTGCCCTCCGGCGCGACCTTCGCCGAGCGGTACGAGGAGTGCGTCTACGAGGGCGACCGTCCCGGCACGCCACCCGCCGGGTACGTCTACGACGCGACCAGCGTGACCTGTGTGCTGCCGCTGGCCCTCAAGCCCGGAGAGGGCCTGGTGCTCGCCGACCGGGAGACCGACCAGGCGCTGTTCAACGCCGTCTTCGGAAAGAACCTGCCCGGGCCGACACGGTTCTCCGGCTCGTTCGAGGTCGGCGAGGACGACGCGGCGGTACTGCCCCAGGCGCGGGCGAAGGCCACCGGAGACCCCTCGCCCCTGGCCGAACGGGTCACCGTGTTGCCGGCCCGCGCGGAGACCTCACGCGCCGCCCGGGACGATCCCTGGCCGGACAACGTCGACGACCTCAAGCCGGTCGCCGAGTTCACCATCTGGTCCAAGGCCAACACCTACGACTTCGTCGGCGCGACGACCTCGGTGACCGGTGCGGTGGGTGACACGGTCGAGATCCCGTACACGATCACCAACCGTGGACCGTCCGACGGTAGGGCCCTGTGGCGGATCGTCGCACCGAGTGGCACCGTGCTGCTGCCGAGCAAGTGGTGCGAGTTCCTGGACGACCAGGGCCGGCCGGCCACCGAACTGGCCGCGGTGGAGTGCAGCACCAACGCCGACGTCTGGCCGGCCGAGGCGTCCGGTAGCGGCACGGTCTCCGCGACCGTCCGCGTGAAGATCAAGTCGGCGCCCGGCACCAACGGGACGATCACGGTACGTGCCAACGGATTCTCGACGGAGCCGAACACCGGGAACAACACCGCACGAATCGTGATCAACGAGCCCGGCGGTGCCGGCGGGGAACTGCCGATCACCGGTGCCCGCCCGGGCCCGACCGGTGCACTCGGCGCCGGCGCGGTGGTGCTCGGAGTGCTGCTCCTGCTGTTGGTCCGACGCCGCCGGGTCACCGCGGACGAGTAACCGACAAGGGCGCTCCGCGGCGCCAGGGCAGCGACCCACAGCGCGGGCAGCAGGGGCGGGACCGGTACCTCCGGTCCCGCCCCTGCTGTGAGTACCCCTACCCGGTCCCGACGGCAGCCGCGACCACGAACGTCGTACCCATGGTTCCGGTCCCGCCCGACGCCCGGCCGGGTCCCGGACCGGACGGTGGGGTGTCGAAGCGCTGTCGGACCCCCGGCCCGCGCGGTCAACGCGCCGCGGACGCCTCCGCGACCTTGGCCAGCAGCAGCGCCTCGGCCAGGCAGACCCGGGCGAACTCCCCCAGGTGCAGGCTCTCGTTCGGCCCGTGAGCCCGGGCGTGCGGGTCCTCCACCCCGGTCACCAGGATCGCGGCCTGCGGGAACATCTCCTGGAACGTGGCGATGAACGGGATCGAGCCGCCGACGCCGATGTCGACCGGGTCGACACCGTCCCAGGCGGTCCGGAAGGCGTCCCGGGCCGCGTCGAACATCGGACCGGACGCGTCGATCACGCACGGCTCGCCGTCGTGCTCCAGGGTCACGGTGACCGAGGCGCCGAACGGGGCGGACCGGCGGAGGTGCTCGGTCAACGCGGCGTACGCCTTCGCGGCGTTGTCGCCCGGCGCCAACCGTACGCTCAGCTTCGCCTTCGCCGCCGGCACCAGCGCGTTCGGCGCCTCCCCGGTCGGCGGGGCGTCCAGACCGATCACCGAGATCGCCGGCTTGTTCCAGAACCGGTCGGTGAGCCGACCGGTGCCGATGAACGAGACCCCGTCGAGCATGCCGGCCTCGGCACGCAGCCGGTCCTCCGGGTAGTCGACCGTCGCGCCGGGCGCGCTGACGAGTCCCGGCACCGCGACGTCCCCGGCGGAGTCGTGCAGGGTCGCCAGCAGCCGGCAGAGCGTGGTGAGCGCGTCCGGAACCGCGCCGCCGAACATCCCGCTGTGCACCGCCTGGTCGAGGGTGCGGACCTCGACGAAGCAGTTCACGATGCCGCGCAGCGACGTCGTCAGCGCCGGTACGCCGATGTCCCAGTTACCCGAGTCGGCGATCACGATCACGTCGGCGGCGATCTCGTCCCGGTACTCGACGAGCAGCCGTTCCAGCGACTCGGAGCCGTACTCCTCCTCGCCCTCGATGAACAGCACCACGCCGACCGGCAGCGCGTCTCCGAAGGCCCGCAGGGCGGCGACGTGGGCCATCACCCCGGCCTTGTCGTCCGCCGCGCCCCGGCCGTAGAGCCGGCCGTCGCGTTCGACCGGCTCGAACGGCTCGCTCTGCCACAGCGACAGGTCACCGACCGGTTGCACGTCGTGGTGCGCGTACAGCAGCACCGTCGGCGCACCGGGAGGCGCCGGCCGCCTGCCGATCACCGCCGGCTGTCCGTTGCCGGACCGCACCACCCGCACGTCCAGCGAACAGCCGCGCAGCAGCTCGGCGACCGCTTCGGCGGAGCGCTCCACGTGTGAGTGGTCAAAGCCGTCGAAGGCGATGCCGGGGATCCGGACCAGACGCTCCAGATCCGCCCGTACGCCGGGCAGTTCGCGTTCGATGGCGGCACGAAGTTCGGATTCGGTACGGGTAGCTTCGCTCATGTTCATGATCGTAGGCGCCGCGACCAGGCAGATCCGGAGCCGGACCCGAATCGGGGTCGCGTCGGCCCGCCAGCGAGGGTCCGCCGCGCTGATCTCCTCAACGCCCCCGCGGATCGGTTCCGTCGTCGTCCGCACCGTCGGAGCCGGCGCTGGCGTCGCCTCTGCCGGATCGGCGGGTCCGTCCGGCGGCCCGGGTCGCCGCGTCACCCGCCGCGCTCATCCAGGACCGGGCCCGGGTGGCACCCCCACCGGCCCACTCGCCGAGATCACTCGCACCGTCGCCGAGTCGACGCAGCAGTCCGACCAGTGGATCCTGCGAGCGTCCGAAAGCCTCCCGGTACGACTCGGCCGCCGCCTTGATCTCGGCGGAGACCGACGTCAGGCCGTCGTCCTCACGTCGCGGGTACTCACCGTCGAGCAGTCGGGCGTACTCGCCGGAGTCGATCCACCGCCGCAGGTCCGCGGCTCGGGCCACCGGGACCGGATGGGTGCTCCACGCGGTCATCCGGATCTTGTGCAGGCTGTCCCGCAGGTCACCGCCGCCGTCGTACTCGGTCGCCTGTTCCAGGAACGCGGTGGTGTCGATCTGTGACAGGTCACCGCCGCCGGCCAGCTTCATCAGCAGCCGTAGCGCCGCCCCCGGATCCTGCCCGGCGAGCAGCCCGGCCCGGTCCCCGGACAGCTCCGCCTTGCGCCACCACTCCAGCATCGCGGCGATGATGGCCCGGAGCGCCAGGGCACCGACCGGCAGCCAGCTCAGGTTGGCCGCCCACCGGGTGAGGATGCTCAGGATCGTCTTGTAGACGGCGTGCCCGCTCCCCACGTGGCCGAGTTCGTGACCGAGCAGGCACCGCAGCTCGTCGTCGTCGAACTGCTGCGCGCAGGCCGAACTGATGACGATGAACGGGCGGTCCAGCCCGATCGCCTCGGCGGTCAGCCACGGCGACTGCGTGACGAAGAGTTCCGGCAGGGCGGGCACGTCCAGCGCCGCGCCGGCCTCCGCGTACAGCCGGTGGATCCGTGGATACTGCCGATGGTCGACCCGGATGGCAGCGGCCAGGTAGGAGAGGCGGAACGCCCGCTCGTTCCACATCCCGAAGAACGCCTTGACCACGTCGTCGAAGCCCCGCAGCTCGCGCAGCGCGGTCAGCGCCCCGCGATCGGCCGGGTGCTCCCACGCCCGGGAGCTGATGCCGGTGAGCGCGACCCGCCGTCGGGCCGGGGCGCCACCCGTACCGTCTGTTGTCATCGGGGCCCCCGCTCGCCGTGGGTGGGACTGTCCTGCCGATCGTCCCGCAGGCTCCCGGATCCGTCCATGGGTGCACGTTGATCGATCCGACGTCGACCGGGTTCCGGACCTCCGCCAGCCTGCCCGGGAACCTCGACCCGGGCCGCGAGCCGTCAGCGCAGCCGGACGAACCGGCCGGTCCCGTCGTGGGCCGGGGCGGCGGCGCCGTCCACCACCAGGTCGACCCGCTCGGCGGTCCGGTCCGCGGCGAAGTGGCTCCGCTCCCCCTCCCACCAGCAGGAGAGCTGCGGGAGCAGGTCCGCACCGTCGCGGGCCAGCGCGCGGTCGCGGCGCAGTCCGGCCGGGGCGGTGACAAAAACCGCGAAGGTCAGCTCGGCGGCGATCGCGGCACGCGCGCTGGAGACACCCTCCAGGACCACCACCGGTACGGGTGGCACGGGGATCCAGTGCTGCTCGAACCGTTCGGCCGTCCAGTCGTACCGTCGGTAACGGGCTGGACGGCCGGCCCGCAGCGGCGCCAGTACCCATTCGTCGAGTCGGGGCCAGAACGTGAACTGGTCCGCCCAGCCGTCGAGCAGGTCGTCGGTGTGCAGCACCGGCACCGGGTCCGCCGGCCGGTCCCCGGGCACCGAGGTGACCAGCGGCCGGAGCGCGGCGGCCAGCCGCTCGGCGAAAACCGTCTTTCCCGCCCCGCTCGGTCCGTCGACCGCGACAAGTCGGGTACGCCCGAGCCGCGCCGGCCGGCCGAGGATCAACGCGGCCAACTCGGCGTACGACTGCACCGCACCGCTCATCTGGCCGACGTCGCGCCGATGACGGACGCGTGCGCGACCGGCGCCCCGGGCGGCACGAACGGGAGTCCGGCCGGCGCGCCCCGCTCGATGAGCCGCCACAGTGCCGTGGTGTCGAGGTGTTCCTCGACGAGGTCGCCGAGCAGGTCGAGGGTCCGCTCCCGGGCGGCGGCGAAGGAGGTCTCGGGGGCGACCTGGAAGCCGTGTCGGCCGGCGAGCCGGGCCGCCTCGACGAGGAACCGCCGACGGAACTCGTCCGAGGAGAACGTGCCGTGCCAGTGGGTGCCGAAGACGTTGCCGGCCACCGCGCCTTCCGGCCGGCCGTCCAGGTGGTGGAGCAGCGGTGCCGGTGCCGGGTCGGCGGCGGAGACGTACCCGTGGTGGATCTCGTAGCCGCGCACCGGCACCGGACCGAGTGGTGTGCCCGCCGTGCCCGCCGACCGGGCCACGGTCTTGTGCCGGCCGAAGGTGATCTCGATGGGCAGCAGTCCGAGGCCGGGAACCTGGCCGCGCCCGCTCTCCACCTCGTCGGTGATGCTGCGGGCCAGCATCTGGAACCCGCCGCAGATCCCGAGCAGCGGCCGCCCGGCGGCGACGTGCGACCGCACGGCTTCGGCCAGTCCGGTACGACGCAGCCACTCCAGGTCCGCCACCGTCGACTTGCTGCCCGGCAGTACGACAACATCGGCGGCGGCGATCTCGGCCGGCTCGACGGTCAGCCGGACCCGGACGCCCGGCTCGGTGGCGAGTGCCTCGACGTCGGTGGCGTTCGAGATGCGGGGCAGCCGGACGACCGCCACGTCCAGCCAGTCGCTGCCTCTCGGTGGGGCCGGCCGGCCGAGCACCTGACCGTAGGCGAGCGAATCCTCGGCGTCCAGCCACAGGTCGACGTGCCACGGCAGCACCCCGTACGTCGGCCGTCCGGTGAGCTGGGTCAGCATCTCCACGCCCGGCCGGAGCAGGCCGAGGTCACCCCGGAACTTGTTGATCACATATCCGGCGACGAGTGCCTGGTCGGCGGCGTCGAGCAGCGCGAGCGTGCCGAACATCGAGGCGAAGACCCCGCCCCGGTCGATGTCACCGACCACGATCGTCGGCAGTCGTGCCTGCCGGGCCAGCCCCATGTTGGTGTAGTCGGCGTCCCGCAGGTTGATCTCGGCAGGGCTGCCGGCACCCTCACAGACCACCACGTCGTACTCGGTGCGTAGCTCGGCCAGCGCCGCGAAGGCCGCTTCGGCGAGCCGTGGGCGCAGCGACCGGAAGTTGCCGGCGGTGATCGTGTCGACCGCCTCGCCGAGCAGGATCACCTGGCTCGACCGGTCGCTGCCCGGCTTGAGCAGCACCGGGTTGAACCGCAGGTCCGCCGCGACGCCGCAGGCGGCGGCCTGCATCGCCTGCGCCCGGCCGATCTCACCGGCGCGTCCGTCGGGCCCGATCACCACCGCCGAGTTGTTGGACATGTTCTGTGCCTTGAACGGGGCGACCGTCACACCCCGTCGGTGCAGCCAACGGCAGATGCCGGCGGTCAGCACGCTCTTACCCGCGTCGGAGGTCGTCCCCGCGACCAGCAGACCGCCGCTCACGTCCGCTCGACAACCGACGGGTGCGCCGACGGGCGACGGCGTACGGTCCCCAGTCGGCCGACGAGCCGACGGGCGACGGCGCGACGAGGGCGGCCGGTCACCGCGTACGTCACCGCGAGGCAGAGCGCGGCCAGCCCGACTCCGCCGGAGAGCCTCGCCGCCCGGTCGATGTGCCGGGCCTCGGGTCGGGGACCGTCGCCGAGGAACGGCCGGACCTCGGAGCGTCCGAAGTAGATGTTGCGGCCGCCGAGCCGGACGCCGAGGGCGCCGGCCATCGCCGCCTCGCACTGCCCGGCGTTGGGGCTGGGATGGTCCCGCCGGTCTCGGCGCCAGATCCGCCAGGCTTGGGAGCGGTCACCGCGGACCAGCGGCGCGGCGGCGACGGTGAGCAGGCCGGTCAGCCGGGACGGCAGCAGGTTGAGCAGGTCGTCCAGCCGGGCGGCGGCGGTGCCGAACCGGGCGTAGCGGGCGGAGCGGTGGCCCACCATCGCGTCCAGGGTGTTGGCCGCCCGGTAGCCGAGCAGCCCCGGCAGCCCTGCCACCGCACCCCAGAGCAGTGGTGCGACCACCGCGTCGGAGGTGTTCTCGGCGACCGACTCGACTGTGGCCCGGGCCAGCTCGGACTCGTCGAGCGCGGAGGGGTCCCGCCCGCAGAGGTGGTTGAGCCGACGGCGGGCGGCCGGCAGATCGGCCGTACCCAGCGCCCGGCTCATCGCCGCCGCCTCGTGGCGCAACGTCCGGCCACCGAGCACGGTCCAGGTGCCGGCGGCGACCAGGGCGGCCCTGGCCAGGGGGCGGTTGCGGGTCGCGAGCGCGGCGGCCCCGCCGAGAAGCACCGGTACGCCGACCGCCAGCGCCGCGTAGCCGACTCCGGCCGTACGGTCGGGTCGGTAGAGCCGCCGTTCCAGCGCGCCCGCGAACTGACCGAATCCGGCGACCGGATGACCTCGGCGCGGGTCGCCGATCAGCGCGTCCAGGGCGTAGCCGACGGCGAGCCCGGCGGCGTTCGCCGTCGCGTCGCTCAACCAGGTCGGCGCCGGAGCGCCCGGACGGCGCGTCACCGACAGGGTACTGATGATCTCGGGCCGCACGTGACCACCTCCCGGCGGAAGCCTAGTCGCCGCGATCCGGCGCCCCGCCGAGCGAGGCCGGGGGTGACGGTCCCGGGTCGGGTCCGTGGAACGGAACAGTGAGCGGGGCCACGACCTTCGGGAGCCGTACCGGATAGGGTCGCGAACTGACCTGTGGACGTCGCTGGGCAGTGCCGGACCGACGGGACGCATGTGCGCATATCGACACACTCTGGCCAACAGGAGGCGTAAGTGCTGGTCATCGCGGTGGTCGCCGGGAGACTCGGATGACCAGCACCACATCGGTCCCGGCTCCGGCACCCAGCCCGACAGCGACCGGGCCGCTGAGCCGACTGCCCTCGTTGACCGGCCTGCGCTGGATCGCCGCGATGCTGGTCTTCGGCTTCCACATCGGGACCATGCAGATCGTCGCCGAACCGGACTATCGCAGGATCGTGGACTGGGTGTTCACCCTCGGCCTCTCCGGCGTGCAGTTCTTCTTCATCCTCAGCGGATTCGTGCTTGTCTGGTCGACCCGGCCCGGAGACACGAAGCGGGCGTTCTGGCGTCGCCGGGTCGCGAAGATCTTCCCCAACCACGTGGTCACCTGGGCTGTGGTGATCGCGCTCATGCTCTACTGGGCGGATCCGGTCAACCTGAAGGCCGCCCTCGCCAACCTGTTCCTGGTGCAGGCCTGGCTCCCCGTCGACGGTTACTTCTACAGCATCAACAACGTCAGCTGGTCGATCTCCTGCGAGATGTTCTTCTATCTCTGCCTGCCGTTCGTGCTGCCGCTGCTCCGCCGGACCCCGTCGTGGCTGCTCTACGGCATCGTCGTCGGCATGCCGCTGCTCATCCTGGCGATGTGGCCGGGCCAGCAACTGCTGCCGGAGCAGACCCGCTGGTGGTTCACCCAGATCTTCCCCATCGTGCGCTCCTTCGAGTTCTGGATCGGGGTCGCCGCCGCCGAACTGATGCTGCGCGGCAAGTGGCGGGGGCCCAACCTGCTGCTCTCCACCGGCCTGTTCGTGCTGATCTGGGTGGCCTGCATGGAATGGATCCGGGCCGAGTTGTGGACGACGGTGCTCGCCCTCGGATACATCCTGGTGATCACCAGCGCGGCGGCGGCCGACACCCAGGGCCGTTGGTCCCCGCTGCGGTCCCGGCCGATGCGCTGGCTCGGCGAGGTCTCGTTCGCGTTCTACCTGGTACATGTCTTCCTGATCAAGGCCATCCTCCGTTTCGCAGGCCACACCGGGGGCTTCTCCGGCTGGTGGGGACCAGTCGTCGCGATCCTGCTGCTCCTGGTCAGCCTGGTTGCCGCAGGACTGCTGTTCCGCTTCGTCGAGACGCCGATGATGCGGGTGCTCGGTCCCCGGCGACGGCCAGCCCCTGGAGGCACGCCCCCGGCCCTCGTCCAGCAGCGTCGCCCCGACCAGGCCGGCACACGCCCGGTTGACGGCCAGCGATCCGAAGGGTCGGAATCGACGAGCGACCCTGACCGGGTACCGGCCTGATCGGATGGCGGTCTGCGCGGTTCGCGGCTCCTGACCTGGTCGTGAAGCGGTGGCCGGATCGGTGGGAGGCAGGTGCCGTCGGCTGACCCGCCTCCCACCTTGGTCGGTCTGAGCGGCGGTGGGGAGGCATCCACCGCTGACGACTCAGCCGACCGGTCCAATCCGGCCCCGGCCTTGGCGGGTCTCAGGCGGGTACCGGCACTCGACCCCTGCCACGCCGTCCACGGCCACCACCGTCCGCACCGCCACCACCCTGCGGCTTCGGGTCGTTCCCGTCCACGTCCCGCACACCGCCGTGGGACGTCTCCTCGTCGCCGTGGGACCCGTCCGCCTCCCGCGCACCGCCGTCGGGCCCGTCGACGTCCAGCCGACCACCGTCGGTTCCGTAGCCGCCCTGACCGCCGCCGTCGAACCCGTCGACGGCCGGATCGTCTCCCGCGGCCATCTCCCGATCCGGGTCGCCGAGGCCGTACCGCTCGTCGTCGAAGTCCTCGGACGGGATCGTGACGGTCTCGAAGCCCTGTCCCGGGCCGACAACCTGACCGGGCGCCGGCGCGAAGCCCCGACCCGGCGCGACGGGCCGGCCGCGATGTGTGCCGTCGGGAAACTCCTCACCGGGGTGGTCGCGGTCGTCGTCGAAGGACCGGTCGTCGGGCAGCGTCGGCGCCTCGTCGGTCGACACCGGCTCGGTGGCCTCGCCGTGCACCCGGGACTCCGCCTCGGCGTCCTCCAGCGTCGACGTCGCGACGGTCGGCCGGTTGCGGGCGAAGCGTCCCCTTCCGCGTGACAGGTCATGACCTACCGCGACCGCCTCCAGCTCGTACATGGTGCGGTGGTTGCCGGCGTCGTCGATCCAGTCGCGGGTGTACATCCGACCGACAACGATGATCGGGTCACCCACCATGACCGAGGAGGCGACCCCTTCCGCGAGCTTGCGCCAGCAGTTCACGCGTACCCGAAGGCTGTTGCCGTCGACCCAGCGTCCGCTCTCCCGGTCGAGGCGGCGGGCGGTCGAGGCAACCTTGAAATTGGCCACCAACGTGCCGGTCTGGCTGGTCCGCCGCCATTCCGGCGCCGTCAGTACATTGCCGACGATGGTGACATTCGTATCGAACATCGTCCCCTCCACAGGGTCCAGGTTGTTACCGTCCGAGCCGACTCGACCGACAGCCTGGCCGCCCGGGCGTCACACCCGCCACCGCCGTCGCCGGCCCTGTGGACAACCGGCCCCCCTGTGGACAACAACCTGATCAAGCCTTCTCCTGCTATGGCGGAGTGGCGTCAGGACCTGCTCGGGCCGCCGTGAGAGCGGCGGACGAACAACCTCACCCTGTCCGGGCCGGCGGTACGGCGGTGGTCCTCACCGGGCCGGACCGCTGGGTCTGCGCCTACGTCTTAGCGAACGGCGGGCCGGGGAACGCTCCGGCCAGTCCGTCGGCCCCGGATCACCCGAACGCTGCCGAGGCACCCGGTACGGCTCCGACCCCTCAGTCCGGCCCGCCTCCGGGTCCACCGACCGCTCCGGATTGGGCGCGGGCGGCTCCCGGCGGTCCGGCGGCGCGTCCGGTGGCCCCCAGGGGCCCGGTTCCGACGCCGCCGAGTCGGACTCCGCCGGCAGGTACGTCGACCAACCGTTCCGCCACACCAGCAGGTCCCGACCGAGCAGGTGCTGGTCACCGGCGAAGAAGATCCGGTCCACCGCCCGCCGTACCTTGGCCAGCCCCGGACGCGACTCCGATCCGGTGAAGATCACGACGTCCCGGGCCGGTACGCCGACCACCAGCTCACCCGGAACCGACTGGCTCAGGTCGGCCCAGACCTCGTCGGCGAGCAGCACGCTGGACTCCAGCCCGCCGAAGGAGAGCATCGGGGTGGGCGGCTGCCCCTCGATCCGCAGCCTGGGCAGCAGCCGGTAGAGATTGTCCAGCGCCACCCGACGCAGCACCCGGCGGCCGAGCTCGAGGCGCTCCAGATCGGCCCAGACGACAAACCGGTCACCGTACGGCGGCCCGTACGAGTAGGCGACGGCCAGTTCCGGACTGAAGTCGTCGAGCAGGTGTTCTGTGCCGAGCCGGGGGTCCTCGACCGACACCAGCAGCGGCAGAAACATTGTGCTCGTCAACTGCACGCATGGAAACCTAGTATGTGCAGGCCAGAACGTCACGCCCTCGTCCTACCGGTGATCCTCGGCAACGGTAGCCTGCTGAGGCACACCACCCCCCACGCGCCCGTAGCTCAGCGGATAGAGCAGCTGCCTTCTAAGCAGTTGGTCGCAGGTTCGAATCCTGCCGGGCGCGCCAGTCCATAAACATCCAGACTGCACGTGATGTGCCCGAATCGCTGGAACGCTCGACCGGTCCAGGCCGAGCGTGACGAGGTCATGCGGAACTCTGCGGTGACGTGCGCCTTCACCTGCTCCAGCGGAATCTCTCTTCTCGGCCGTCCCCGACCCCGGAAATGGCCCGCTCGATACGGCAGAACGGCACTCGTAGCCGTCGCTCGTGCCGCCTCACCGCCGGGATTTCAGCACGGCGACCTCGGGGAACTCGTCCGGCGAGCCGTAACCGTGCTCGGCCAGCCAGCGGATGTTGGTCAGGCATCGCAACGACCACCACGCGTGGATGAGGTCACGGTCAACGTCGGTGCCGGCGCCGGCGATGACGTCGCCGAGGTGCTCCTCGTGTCCGAGCGTCAAGATCGCGAGGTCGAACAGGGCGTCGCCGCAGGACGCCTCGGACCAGTCGACGACGCCGGTGACCTCGTCACCGTCGACGAACACGTGGTCGACCTGCAGGTCGCCGTGGGTGAACACCGGTGTCCACGGCCGGAGCGCGGTCTCGGCCATCCGGCGGTTGCGGGTGACCATGTCAGCGGGAAGGACGTCGTTGGCGAGTAGCCACTCGCATTCGCCGTCGAGGCGCGATGCGATCTCGTCGAGGCTCTTACCGTGCCACGGCGGCAGCGGGGCGTCGTGCACCATCCGTACGGCGGCACCCGCCGCGGCC
Organism: Plantactinospora sonchi; assembly: GCF_036422035.1. Classification (NCBI taxonomy): domain Bacteria; kingdom Bacillati; phylum Actinomycetota; class Actinomycetes; order Micromonosporales; family Micromonosporaceae; genus Plantactinospora; species Plantactinospora sonchi. Next base: position 138,067 of record NZ_JAZGQK010000002.1, on the reverse strand, counting down.
CACGCGGCCGGCGACGCGGTCGACGGCTCACCGAGGTGGCCGAGTGCCGTGCCGGGGAGGGCGGCGAGCGCGAGTACGGGCGGCTTCCGCCACAGGACCTTCGGAGTCGGGATCGGCACCATCGCCATCGCCTCGACCTCGACGTCGATGCGCGTCTGATCTGCATCGATCTTCAGGAACACGTCACCGACGCGGAGGGTCGCACGCTCGCTGTGGGCGACGACGACCTCGACCTCTTCCACGTCGGCCATTGTCGTGGAGATGACCACCGACGTCACCAGGTTTACCGCAGGCGGGTACGCCCGCGAGAGCGGTCACGGCTCCTTCCGGCGCGGCTCAGCCAGCTCACGCCGGCGCTGGGAATTTGTCTCGCGGCGGAGCCGGGGGAGGTCTATCGTCGCGCCGTGCAGATCCGCGAGTTTGCCGAGGACGACTGGTCCCAGGTGTGGCCGATCGTCCGCGACGTCGTACGTGCCGCTGACACCTTCACCTACGACCCGACGATGACCGCCGAGCAGGCGTACCCGATCTGGGTGGAGAAGCCGCCGGGGCTGACGGTTGTCGCCGTCGAGGACGGCCGGGTCCTCGGTACCGCCAAGATGGGGACGAACCGGCCCGGCCCCGGCGCGCACGTCTCGACCGCCAGCTTCATGGTCGGCGCCGAGGCCCGGGGCCGTGGGGTGGGGACCGCGCTCTGCCGTTTCGCCCTGGACTGGGCCCGGGAGCACGGGTACGCGGGCATGCAGTTCAACGCCGTGGCCGAGTCCAACCATCCGGCGGTCGCTGTCTATCGGCGGCTCGGTTTCCAGGTCGTCGGCACGGTGCCCGGCGCCTTCGCCCATCCCACCCTGGGCCGGGTCGGCCTGCACGTGATGTACCACGGGTTCTGAACCCGGACGACGGGCGGGGAAACCGGGCCACGGCTGTCCACACGCCGGGAATCCCACGACGTCTCGGTGGGGCGTGGGGACGCGGTCACCCCGTGCCGGAGGGCCTGGCCGTGACCGCCGGATACCGGCCGGCGGAGGCGCTCGACGATCCGACGACGTGGTGACCGGCGGTACGGGCCACCCGGCCACCCGGCCGGGCGGACGTACCCGGCGAGGCGGAGCCGCGACCGGTCCGCCGGGTCGGGTTGACCGGGCGGCCGTACCCCGGCAGGGTGACCTGATGGCGGCTGCGGACGAGGTACGTGACGGGGTCTCGCTGACCAATCTCGACCAGCCGCTCTTCGACGGCGCCGAGGCGAGCAAGCGTGACCTCGTCGACTACCTGGACGCCGTACACGAGCAACTGGTCGGGCACCTGCGGGACCGGCCGCTGTCGGTGGTCCGGGTCCTTCGTGGCCAGGCGCCGTTCATGCAGAAGAACGTCCCCCGGTACACCCCGGAGTGGGTGTCGACGGTGTCGGTCTGGGCCGAGACCTCCCGGCGCGAGGTGTCGTACGCGCTCTGCAACGACCGGCGTACGTTGTTGTGGTTCGGCAACCAGCGCGCGGTGGAGTACCACCCGACCCTGGTCAGGGCAGGTGAGCAGAGCCGCCCCACGCATCTGGTGCTCGACCTCGACCCGCCGGAGGGCGGCCGGTTCCCGCTGGTCGTGCAGGCGGCTGAACTTGTCCGCCGGGCGCTGGCTGACGTCAGGCTGACCGGGGTGGTCAAGACCAGCGGGGCGAAGGGGCTGCACATCTTCGTACCGGTGGATCCGGCCACGCCGATGGAGGACGTGGCGGCGGCGACCCGGGCGCTCGCGGCCCGGGCGGAGCGGTTCGACCCGGCGCTGGCGACCACCGCCTTCATCCGGGACGACCGGGGCGGCCGGGTCTTCCTCGATCCGACCCGGGTCGGCGGGGCGACCGTGGTGGCGGCCTACAGCCCGCGGGTCCGACCCGGGGTGCCGGTGTCGTTCCCGGTGGACTGGCCGGATCTGGGCGCCGTCACACCGGCCGACTTCACCCTGCGTACCGTGCCCGCCCTGCTCGACGGCACCGACCCGTGGGCGGAGCGGATGCCCGGGCCGCAGCGGCTGGACGCCGATCTGGTCGCGGAGGGACACACCATTCCGATCCCCCGGGTGCAGGCGATGCACGAGGGTCGAAGGCGGGCCCGGGCCCGCCGCGACGCGGCGGGTTGACCGGCGCGCGTCAGGTCTCGGTGTAGTAGGAGTTGACCGCGGGTTGACCGGTGTAGTTCGGTCCGGCCCGGTCGTCGGCGCCGAGATAACGGTACGGGAGCGAGATCGTCGCCGGCCCGCTGCGGCTGATCCGGTGGCGGCGCCGGTCGACGGTGAAGCCGGCGGCACGGAGCAGCCGGGTCAGCCTGGCTCCGGCAGGCTGACCGTCGGCCAGTCGTACCGCGCTGAGATCCAGGTCGGCGACGAGCCGCCCCTGGTCGGTGAGCCAACCGGCGGCCCGGGTCAGTACGCCGAGCTTGTCCCCGACGTAGTGCAGCCCGTGTACGCAGGTGATCAGATCGAACCGCCGGGTCGGTGTCCACTCGGCGACGGAGGCGCAGACCAGTCGGGGTGCCGTGGCGGCGGTGACCGGCGACTCGAAGTAGTCGACGAGATCCACCCCGGTCAGCGTCACCGCACCGGTCCGGCCGAGCCGGTGCAGCCGGTCCGCGGCCCGGTTCAGCGCCCGCCCACTGCCACAGCACAGGTCGAGCCAGCCGACCCCGGCGGTCTCCCGGGTGTCAGGCCGCGCGGTGTCCGCTGCGTCGACGCGGACGCTGTCCCCGGCGTCGGCGCGGGTGAGCAGCCAGTCGAGCGGGTTGAAGCCGAGTTCCCGGGTGTAGCTGTTGACCCCGTCGAGTTGCCGGTCGCGGTTCATCGCCGAGTTCGCCACCACCGCCGACGACTCGAGCGTCGCGGTGTCGAGCAGGGGTCGCATCGCCCCAGCCTGCCAGAGACGCCCGGCCGCCCGGACGCCCGCTCGACCTGTCGACATCGTCGGCAGGTCGAGTGAGGGGTGCCCCCCGGTGCTGGCACGTCGGCGGGGGCTGTTCCCGGGTCAGCTGCTCCGACGCCAGGCGGGTACGGCGGCGTTGGTCAGGGCGCGGAGGCAGAACTCCGCCGGGCCGTACCGGTAGCGGGCCAGCCAACCGGCGCTGGCCACCAGCTGGATCAGGAAAATCGCCACAGCGATCAGTACGGCGGTCAACGGTGCGACGTGCCCGATCAGCCCGAGGCCCCAACCGGTGAAGAGGACCGCGCAGAGCACCGACTGGCCGAGGTAGTTGCTCAGCGCCATCCGCCCGGCCGGGGCGAGTGCGCCGGCGACCCGCTGCCCGGCCCGGCTGCGGAAGAACTGGAGCAGGCTGGCGACGTACGCGGCGGCCAGCAGCGGGGCGGTCAGCACGGTGAGGGCAACGGCGTACATGTTGAGCCCGGTGGTGCCGCCGGTGTTGGCGAGCACGACCGCACCGGCCAGGCCGACCGGGTACCCGACCAGTTGGAGGTTCCGCAGCGCCCGACGGTGTCGGTCCACGTCGGCGAGCAGGCGCCGCTTGCCGGCGGCGAACCCGACCAGGAACGCGGCCATCGCGACCGGCGCCTGCAGGCTGGCGAGTCCGGCGAGCATCTGCGGCATGGAGCGCAGGTGTTCGACGATCACCGTGCCGGGGTTGCCGCGCAGCGCCTCGGTCGACTGCTGCCCGGCGACGACCGCCGCCGCCGGATCGGGGGCGAAGACGGCGCCGGACAGCGCGGACATCGTCATGAACAGGGTGACGACCCCGAGCAGCACCCCGGCGACGATCAGCGCGGTACGCGGCCGGATGTTCCGCACCGCTAGCAGGACCAGGCCGAGCACGGCGTACGTGGTCAGGATGTCGCCGTGGAACAGCAGTACCGCGTGTGCGGCACCGATCACGAACAGGCCGGTCAGCCGGCGGAGGAACCGGGGCACGAACGCCGCGCCGTGTCGGGCTGCGGAGTCGATCTGCAGCGTGAAGCTGTAGCCGAACAGGAACGCGAAGAGTAGGTAGAACTTCAGCTCGAACAACAGCGCGACGGTCCACCGTACGCCCTCGTCGAGGCCGGAGGAGTAGGCCGGATCGTCGATGCCGTGCCACGGGTACGCGGTGGCGAAGAAGGCGATGTTGACGATCAGGATGCCGAACAGCGCGAAGCTGCGCAGCGCGTCGACGTCACGTAGCCGCCGCTGGGCCGGGCTGGTCGACGACGTGCCCGAGGCGGCCGGGCCGGCCGACCGAACAGCTGTCGAACCGGCCGACCGCACGGGCGCACCGGTGGGGGTGCCGGAGATCTGGGGGGAGGGATTCATGAGAGCGACTGTACGGCCGTCTTATACGTTTGTCTAGGACGTCTGTATAAGACGCTCGTACAGCTGCTCGGATAGGATCGGACCGTGGGTCATCGAGAACAGCTCCTCGCCGGCGCCAAGCGCTGCCTGCAGGAGCGCGGCTACGCCCGTACCACCGCCCGCGACATCGTCGACGCCTCGGGCACCAACCTGGCCTCCATCGGCTACCACTTCGGCTCGAAGGACGCCCTGCTCACCGCCGCGATGATCGAGGTGATGAACGAGTGGGGCGACGAGCTGGAGCGGGCCGTCACGCTCGATCCGGAAGCAGACCCGCTGGACCGTCTCGAAGCGATCTGGGCCGGTGTGATCAGATCGATCACCGCGCACCGTCCACTCTGGGCGGCCTCGGTCGACATCCTGACCCAGACCGATCACCAGCCGGAGCTGCGGGAGCGCCTGGCCGCCGCAGTCGACGCCGGCCGGGTCGGGTTCTCGGCGCTGATCCTCGACGGCCCGGCCACGGGCGACAGCCCCGGCACGGCCGGAAGCGGGGACGGCGCTCCACCGGACGGGGTCGCGAACGGCACACCACCGGGCGGCGGCGCGGACGACACGCCACAGCCCGGCGCCGCCGTGTCGAACGGTACGGTGGCGGGCTCGTCCGCGACCGGACCGACCTCGGCGGTCGGCGCACTCGTCATGGCCGTGATCACCGGGCTGAGCGTGCAGTGGCTGCTCGACCCGGAGCGCGCCCCGTCGGCGCGGGACATCACCGACGCCCTGCGGGCGATCCAGGCGACGGTGGAACCGGCACGACCTGGCCCCGAGTGACGCATCCGCCGACGCGGTGCCGATCCGGTCCCGAACGACGCCAGCCGTGGGCAACAAACACGGAGGTGGAAATCCGATTGCGGGACGGTCCGGTCCGACGGAGGTTGTGCAGATGCGACGCGACCATGTCGGGGCGGACGACCTGCCGGCGCTGTACGGGTTCGCCCAACGCATCTGGTCCCTGGACAGCCGATGGCACGTCGGCGACCTGGCCTGGAACCTGGCGCAGGTCCCCGGCGGCCGGCCGGAGTGGCCGATGGCCCGGTGGGAGGTCGACGGCTCGGTGCTCGCCTGGGGCTGGGTGATCCGGCCGGACAACGAGCTGTCACTGCTGGTCGATCCGGCGCGTCCGGAACTCGTCGACGAGGTGCTGGACTGGGCCGGCACGGTCACGACCGGGCCGCTGACCGCCACCGTGCTCGACACCGAACGACACCTGGTCGCGGCACTGCTCCGGCGCGGTCACACCGCCGACCGCACCGGGGCGTTCCTGCTCGCCCACCACCGGGACCTCGACGAACTGCCCCCGGCGCCGCGGTTGCCGGCCGGCCTGACGGTACGACCGGTACGCGGCGAAGCCGACCTGGTCCGTCGGGTCACCGTGCACCGGGAGGTCTGGCACCCCTCCCGGGTCACCGACGAGCGTTTCCGCAACGTCAGTGCCGGGTGGCCGTACCGGTCGGAGTTCGACATGGTGGTCGAGGCGCCCGACGGCCGCTTCGTCGCCTACTGCCTGGGCTGGTACGACGAGGTCAACCGGGTCGGCGCGCTGGAGCCGGTCGGTACGCTCGCCGAGTTCCGGGGTCAGGGCCTGGCCCGGGCCACGATCGTCGCCGTGCTGCGGGCGTTCCGGGCGGCCGGTGCCCGCACCGCTCTGGTCAGTTCGCGTGGTGACGACGGCTATCCGATACCGAAGCAGGTCTACGCCGCCCTCGGCTTCACCGCACATGCCCGGACGGTCCGGTACCGCCGCTGAGGTGACCGGTTCTGTTCAGCAGGAACCAGCACCCCGGTTGTCCCGGGGCCTGACACGCCGCCGGCACCACCTCCCCCGCCCCGCGCGGTTGTCTGTGTGGGTTCGCCTGGCGGCGCCGGACCGGCGCCGCCAGGGCCGGAATCAACTCACCGTGCAGGTGGCTCCGTTGAGCGTGAAGGAGCTGGGTCGGCCGGTGTTACCGGTGTGGGTGGCCTGGAACCCGATACTCACCGAGGCGTTCGGCGCGATGGTGCCGTTGTAGTTGACGTTGCGTGCGGTCACCGCGCCGCTCGTCGGGCTGTACGAGGCGTTCCACCCCGAGGTGATGGTCTGCCCGGAGGGCAGGGTGAAGGCGAGACTCCAACCGTTGATCGCGCTGGTTCCCCGGTTCGCGATGGTCACCGACGCGGTCAGGCCGCTGTTCCAGGCGTTGACGCCGTAGCTGACCGCGCAGCTGGACGGCGGGTTCGTGGGCGGGTTGGTCGGAGGGTTCGTCGGCGGGTTGGTGGGCGGGTTGGTGGGCGGGTTGGTCGGAGGGTTGGTGGGCGGGTTCGTCGGCGGATTCGTCGGGTTCGCCTGGTCCAGGCCGAAGAACCGGATCGCCTCAGCCGCGTTGACCGGCAGGTTGTGCGACACGCCCTGCATGCTGATCGCCTCGACCGGCGCCTGCGGCCCGCTGCCGCCGTACCGGGTGCGGGTGTAGCCGGACTGCGGCGTGTCGGTGAAGGTCGGCGTCTGGCTCAGGCCGTGGACGTTGGTCCACTGCTTGATCTCCTCGCCGAAGTTGGGGTAGCGCAACGTCTCGTCGTTGGTGCCGTGCCAGAGCTGCATCCGCGGGTAGCGACCGGTGTAGCCCGGGTACGCGGACCGGACCGCGTTACCCCACTCCTGGGCGCTGCGGATGATCTGGCCGTTGGCGCACTGACTGTTCCACTCTCCCGAGCCGTTGGTCGCGAAGCAGCTGTGCGGCACCCCGGCGAAGGCGGCTCCGGCGGCGAAGACGTCCGGGTAGTTGCCGAGCAGCACGTTGGTCATCATCGCGCCGGAGGAGGTACCGGTGGCGAAGACCCGGGAGGTGTCGGTGCTGTAGCGCTGCTGGACGTACCGGACCATGGAGAGGATGCCGACCGGGTCGCTGCCCCCGTCGCGGCGCAGCGCCTGGGGCGAGTAGACGTCGAAGCACTGGCTGCTGCGGGTGGCCGTGGGGTAGATGACGATGTAGCCGTACCGGTCCGCCAGCGAGGCGTACTGGGTGCCGGAGTAGAACGCCTGGCCGGTGCCGGTGCAGTAGTGGATCGCGACCAGGATTCCGGGACGCGCCGCGAGCCGGTCCGGTACGTAGAGGTGCATGCGCAGGTTGCTGGGGTTGGTACCGAAGTTGGTCACCTCGGTCAGCGTGGCCGCCGATGCCGGGGTGGCGACCACCAGGCCCAGGACCGCCATGGCCACCGCCACCCCGGCGGCGCCGATCGCTTGTACGAGCCGTCTCATCCGTTCTGTTCCTTCCTGACGCCTGAGCCGCCGGCAACGGTCCGCCACCGGGTCGAGCCGAGGGTCGCCGGTGGACCGGGCGACCGTCGGGCAACGAGGCGGTCATCGGCCGACCATCATCCCGAAACATTTCGAAGTATGGATGGGAATGTTTCGGCGCACAATAGATAGACGGACCTGACTATGAGAATGGCCGGTGAACGGGCCTCCCCCGTCCGGCGACTCAGCGGATCAGCACTCCGACGGCGCGGCGGTGCTCTCCCGGACCACCAGCTCGGTGGCGAGTTCCACCCGGTGCTGCTCCAGCGGTCGGCCGGCCGCGAGTTCGATGATCATGCGGGCCGCGGTCGCACCCATCCGTTCCAACGGCTGGCGGACCGTGGTCATCGGCGGCCCGGACCACCGGGTGAAGGAGAGGTCGTCGAAACCGACCACACTCAGCTCCTCGGGGATCCGGACGCCGTCGAGCCGGGCCGCCTCGTACACCCCCAGCGCCTGAAGGTCGTTCGCGGTGAAGATCGCCGTGGGTGGATCCGGCAGCCGCAGCAGGGCCCGGCCGTCGGCCAGCCCGCCCTCGACGTACAGGGTGCTGATCCTGACCAGTTCGGGATCGAGCGGTACGTCGGCGGCGTCCATCGCCGCCCGGTAGCCGTCCAGACGGGCCCGGCAGCAGGGCCACTCCGTCGGCCCGCTGAGCATGGCGATCCGCCGGTGCCCGAGGTCGAGCAGGTGCCGGGTGGCGGCCAGGCCACCGTTCCAGTTCGTCGCCCCGACCGACGGCGTCTGGTGCAGCGGCTCACCGGTCGGATCGAGTACGACCAGCGGAATCGACCGGGTGGCCAGTTGCGACTGCTGGGCGACGGTCAGCTCGGAGAAGACCGCGATCACGCCGGTCGGACGACGGGTCAGCACCTGCTCGGTCCACGCCCGCCCCGGGGTGAGCCGCCCCTGCATCTCGGTCAGGACGACGGCCAGGTCGTGCTCGCGGGCGACCTTCTCGACCCCTCGGATGATCTCCAACGCCCAGAGACTCTCCAGCGCGTGGAAGACCAGCTCCAGTACCGCGATCGAGCTGGCCCCGCCCGGACGCCGGTAGCCGTGCTCGCGGAGCACCGCCTCGACCCGTTGCCGGGTCTCCAGTGCCACCCCGGTCTGTCCGTTGAGGACCCGGGACACCGTCGGCGCGGAAACCCCGGCCAGCCGGGCGATCTTCGCCACCGTCAGCACCCGACCCCGCCCCTCCCGTGGGGCCTGTGGTGCCGTACCGGTCGTCACCGGAGCAGCCTACGCGAATCCCGGGTCACCGCATCGACCCCGGACGATGGTCAGGCCGGGCGCTCGTCCGTCGCCGATCCGAACCGGTGGAACCAGTCGCGGGCCGCCGCCACCCCGCCGCCGAACCGGGTCGCCCCGCCGAGCGCGACCATCAGGGCGTACCGGGCCTTGCCGGCGGGCAGACCCCGGGCGCCGATCGCACCCAGCCGGCCGGCGAGTCCGGCCGGCGGCGGCAGTTCCGTCAGGTCGACCTCCCGGGTACGGCACCGCGAGGCGACCACCACCGGAATGTCCCACTCCAGCAGGTCGCCGATGGCGGCGAAGAGACTGACCGGGATGTTGCCCGAGCCGGTCCCCTCCAGTACGACACCCCGCGCACCCGCGTCGACGACCGCAGTGAGCACCTCGGCCTCCATGCCCGGGTACGTCTTGATCAACGCGACCCCGGTCTCCGGTTCGCCGTACGCTTCGGGGGGCCGGGGTGGTGGGCTGCCGACCAGTTCCACCCGGAATCCGGCCCGCTCGCCGGGAGCGTCGACCACCCGCCCGAGCGGCGGGTACGGCGCCGAGGAGAACGCCCGTACCGTGCTGGCGTCGACCGCGCCGACCCAACGCGCGGCGTGCAGTTCGTCGTCGAGGCAGGCCAGCACACCGGCCCCACGCAGCGCCGGGTCCGCGGCCGCGGCTGTCGACGAGGCCAGGTTGCGCGGGCCGTCCGCGGAGAGCGCGTCACGCTGGCGTACCGCACCGGTGAAGACAATCGCCCCGCGTGACACCGCCGCCCCGGCCACCAGGTCGGTGAGGTACGCGGTCTCCTCCAGCGTGTCGGTGCCGTGGCTGACCACCACCCCGTCGAAGCCGTCGTCGACGAGCGCGCTCCGGGCCCGGCGGGCCAGGGCCAGCATCGTCGCGGTTGACATGTCCCAACTCGGCTCGGCCGGTACGTCCTCGACGACCACCCGTGCGGCACGCCGCGTCTCCGGTACGTCGGCGAGCAGTCGCGCACCGGACGCGACCCCCTCCCGACCCGCCCCGGTCGAGTACGCGATGGTGTCCCCGGTCGCCAGCAACAGCACCCGCCTGTCCACGTCCGGCTCCTCTCGTCCGCTCCGCACCTGGTCCGGAGCTACGGTCTCTCGGTCAACAGCGGTAGGACGAGCAGCAGGAACAGCAGCAACGCCGCCGCGCGGCCCCGGAGCGCCGGGCGCGACGCCCACCGGTCGGGTCGGGCCGTCACGGTCACTCGTCGGCGGTGAGGCCGGCCCGCCGCTCGAGGCGTTCGAGGCGGGCGACGACAGGCTGGAGTTCCTGCCGGATCGCGGCGGCGAGCATGCCGGCGACCTGCGCCGGGCCGACGGCGGCCCCGGCACCCGGTCCGGCCGACGGCGCCGCACCGGCAACCGTCGGCGCCCCGGCCGCGCTCGCCGCGGCGGTGGCCGTCGCCGTCTCGCCGGCCGGAGCGGTGGACTGTCCGGTCTGGGCCCGCAGGTGTACGTATCCGGCCAGCGCCGCGGCGACGGCCCGGCGGGTCAGTCGCAACTCGGCGCCGAGCGAGCGGAGCACCTGACCGGCGGTGCCCTCCGGCTCGCCGATCAGCCCCAGCAGCAGATGTTCGCAGCCGACGTAGTTGTGACCGAACGCGGTCGCCTCGGTGACCGCGAGTTCCAGGGCGTTGGCCGCCGGGCTGGTGAAGTGCGGCGACGTGCCCGGGTCGAGGCCGGGTTCCGCCGTCGTGCGCCCGGCGAGGGCCTGTCCCACCCGCTCGGGCTCAATCTCCTCGACCCGCAGCACGTGCAACGCGAGGTTGCCCCCTTCGGCGAGCAGACCGCCGAGCAGGTGCCCCGTGCCGACACCCGGCGTGCCGTCCGCGCGGGCCCGCTCGACCGCGAGTTTGACCGTCACCCGGGCCCGCTCGGTGAAACGCGGCAGCCGCGCGGCCAGGTCGGCGTCGTCGAGGTCGACCAGGGCGGTCTCCCGGATGGCGGTGACCCGCCGCACCGCCTGTTCCAGGGCGCGCTGGCAGACGGCCGAGACCGGCACGCCGGAAGCCCTGACCGCCTCCGCCAACTCGTCGGGCAGATAAACGTTGATCTTCGGCATCGCCCCTCCTCCTGGCCACCGGCCCCTGGGAGGACACTATAACCCCCATAGGGTTATAGGATGTCGACGCTACATCAGATCGGCCTCATCATCCGCCACCGGTCCACCCAGCTCCCCCGTCCCGTACGGGTCGAGGACCTGTCGGACCCGGCGGCCCCAGCGTTCGTGCGCGGCCTGTCGGCTCACCCCGGCGGCGCGCGCGATCAGCTCCCAGGTGACCCCCCACCGACGCAGCCCGACCACACTGCCGAGCGGGTCGACCCCGGTGGCCAGGACGATCCGGAAGTGCAGCAGCTGGCCGGCCACCTCCCGGTGCCGGCCCACCTCCCCGGCCTGCTCGGCCGACCACTCCGGGGTGCCGGGCAGGGGGCGGGGGCCGATCAGCAGGTCGGCCTGACGGCTCGCCTCGTTCACCGCGGCGCTGACGCACGCCTCGGCCGCGCCGGTCACGTCGAGGCGCAGCGCGGACGTCACAAGTTGTTCCATGTTGTCAGGCTAGACCTGACAGGGCAGGACCGTCAAGGAACTCTTGACAGCTGGTAACGGGTCGCGCTCCGCCGCCTCCCGAGATAAGCTCGCCGCGCAGGTCGTCGGCCCGCCAGGACGTCCCCGAGGGACGGACCGCCAGGCGGCGGAGCCGACCCGCACCGAGTCGACCGGAGAGACACGGATGCCCACGGCAGGACGGCGAGCTAGCCACGCCGAGCTGGGGAACGAGGACAGCGTCCTCGCCTGAGCCCCTCGGCCTGGCTCGGCGCACCTGCTTCCGGCCCCGTCAGCCGTGCGAACGCGCCCTGGACGGGCACCGCGAGGACCCGTGACCCCGGCCACCCGCCGCCACGGGCTCCGGTGCGCGCTCGCCACCGTCCGACAAGGACAGTGCCATGCGATCCACCGACATCCGCCAGACCTTCCTCGACTACTTCACCGACCGGGACCACCTGCGGGTCCCGTCGGGTCCGCTGATCCCCACCGATCCGACGCTGCTGCTCACCATCGCCGGGATGAACCAGTTCAAGCCGTACTTCCTCGGCGAGGAACGGCCACCGCACAGCCGGCTGACCAGCGTGCAGAAGTGCGTACGGACCAACGACATCAACAACGTCGGCCGGACCGCCCGGCACGCCACCTTCTTCGAGATGCTCGGCAACTTCTCCTTCGGCGACTACTTCAAAGCCGAGGCGATGGCGTACGCGTGGGAGTTGTTCACCCGGCACTACGGCCTGGACCCCGGACGGCTCTGGGCCACCGTCCACCACGACGACCACGAGTCCGCGGCGCTGTGGCGGCGGATCGGCATACCGGAGTCCCGGATCCAGCGCCTCGGCATGGCCGACAACTACTGGTCGATGGGGGTGCCCGGCCCGTCCGGCCCGTCCGCGGAACTCTGCTACGACCGGGGTCCCGCCTTCGGTGCCGAGGGTGGCCCGGCGGCGAACGACGAGCGCTACATCGAACTCTGGAACCTGGTCTTCATGCAGCACCTGCGGGGCGAGGGCGACGGCAAGGAGGACTTCCCGATCCTCGGCGAACTGCCCACCCGCAACATCGACACCGGACTCGGGATGGACCGCCTCGCCGCGATCCTGCAGGACGTCGGGACGGTCTGCGAGACCGACCTGCTCGCCCCCACCCTCGGCCTGGTGCAGGAACTGGCCGGGCGGCCGTTCCCGGGCCGCGACGGCAGCCCCGGTTCCGTCTCGTTCCAGGTGGTCACCGAACACGCCCGGACCGTGGCGTTCCTGATCGCCGACGGGGTGCTGCCCGGCAACGAGGGTCGGGGCTACGTGCTGCGCCGGCTGATGCGCCGGGCGGTCCGGCACGCCCGTACCCTCGGCATCACCGAACCGGTGCTGGCCGCGGCGACCGGCAACGTGGTCGACAACCTCGGCGGCGTATGGCCGGAACTCGACAGCCAGCGGGACCTCATCGCGGCGGTCACCACCCGCGAGGAGGAGACCTTCACCGGTACGCTCCGCCAGGGCGGACGCCTGCTGGACGCGGCGATCGGGCGGGCCCGCCGGAGCGGCCTCCCCCGGCTGGACGGCGAGACCGCGTTCGAACTCCACGACACGTACGGGTTCCCGGTCGAACTCACCGTCGAGGTCGCGCAGGCGGCCGGACTGACCGTCGACGAGGAGCGGTACGCGACCCTGCTCGACGAGCAGCGTCGCCGTGGCCGGGGCGGCGGCCGGAACCGGAACGCGGAGACGCTGCGGCGCCGGGAGACGTACCGGGAACTGCTGGGGCGGCACGGTCCCACGGTCTTCGTCGGCTATCCGGAGCTGTTCACCGAGTCCACCATGTCCACCGGGACCGAACTGCTCGCCGTACTCGTCGACGGACGGCCGGTCCAGGTCGCGGCCGAGGGCGACCGGGTCGAACTGGTGCTGCGGCACAGTCCGTTCTACGCCGAGTCCGGCGGCCAGGTCGGCGACAGCGGCACCGTACGCCTGCCCGACGGCACGCTCGTGGAGATCACCGACACCCGGTACGGCGTCACCGGCCTGCACGTCCACGACGGGCTGGTCCGGCGCGGGGAACTCCGGCCCGGTCGGACCGTCGAGGCGGTCCTGGACGGCGAACGGCGGGCGGCGACCGCCCGTTCCCACTCGGCGACCCACGTGCTGCACGCGATGCTCCGGCGCACCCTCGGCGAGCACGCCCGGCAGCAGGGCTCCCTGGTCGCGCCCGGCCGGCTGCGGTTCGACTTCGCCCACTTCTCCCCGGTCGACGAGACCCAGTTGTCGACGATCGGCGCCCTGGTCAACGACTACCTGCTGGACGATCCGGAGGTACGGGTCTGGCACGCGAGCCGGGCCGAGGCGGAGGCGGCCGGCGCCACCGCGTTCTTCGGCGACCGGTACGGCGAGCAGGTCCGGATCATCGACATCGGCGACGCCTCCCGGGAGCTGTGCGGCGGTACCCACGTGGGGCACGGCACCCAGGCCGGTCCGGTCCGGATCGTCACCGAGTCGTCGGTCGGCGCCGGGCTGCGCCGGATCGAGGCGCTGACCGGCCGGGACGCGCTCCGGTACGCGGACTCCGAGCGGCGACTGCTCGCCGAGGTGACCCGGCTGGTCGGTACGCCGCCGGAGGAGCTGGTGTCGACCCTGGCGAAGCGCCTCGGCGCGCTCACCGAGGCCGAGCAGACGCTGCGCCGCCACCGGGACCGGGAACTCGACACGGTCGCCGAGACACTGCTCGTCGGTCGCCGGACGAGCGGCGACGGCTGGCTGGTCAGCGCGATCCGGGACGACCTCACCGCCGCCGAACTGCGTACCGTGGCGACGTCGCTGCTGGACCGCGTCGCGGACACGCAGCCGGTGGTCGCGGTCCTGGCCACCCGGCACGACGGCAAGGCCCAGCTCGTCGCCGGCCTGAGCCGGCCCCTGCTGGACCGGGGACTACAGGCCCGGGAGGTGCTGCGCGACGCGGCCCGGACGATCGGCGGCGGTGCGGGCGGGAACGGCCGGCTGGCCAGCGCGGGTGGCCGGCGGTCCGACCGGATGGTCGAGGCGCTCTCCCAGGCCGAGCACACCGCCCACACCCTGCTGTGAAAGGAGGGGCCCCCTACTATCGTTTTCGGTTGTACAGGGGGCCCTTCCTAACAGCTGGGCGGCGGTCAGAGCTGGCCGTCGAAGAAGCCGTGCCGGGCCAGCGGACCGATGAGTTCCCGCTCCTCGTAGGCGAAGTGCGAGAGCAGGGTGTCGGTGAGCAGGTCGATCGCCTCGGTGATCGGTCCGTAGTCGGTGGGGTTGGCGGCCAGGTGGACCAGGGCGGCGTCGATCCCCTCCAGCACGTGGTGGATCGCCAGGTGCTCCTCGTGCAGCCGGTTCAGCACCGCGGCCAGGTCCGGCTGGCGGTGCCGCAGGTACGGGAAGATGCCGTCGCTCTCCATCGTGTGGTGGGTCGTCACCGAACGGCACTGGGCCTGACAGACCCCGCCGAGCGTCCAGTCGTTGGCCCGGATGGTCATCATGTTGAGCTGGCCGCGGGCGTCGCCGAGTTGCGCCGTGCCGTCCTTGACCTGCTGCAGGATGTCCCGCACCTGACGCAACTCGGCCCGGTAGTGGTCGTGTACGTCGACCAGGTGCCGACCGGCGTACCGGCCGCGGGCGGTGAAGACGACCTCGTCCGGCGGTTCGGGGGCGGTGGGCCGGGTCGCCTCGTCCAGCACGCTCTTCGGACTCAGCTTCTCGGTCGGCGCGACGGTCGGCGTGATGCCGGTCCGCCGGGTCAACCAGCTGTTCTCGGTGGTCATGACCTACCTTCGGTGATCTTCCTGGGGACGGATTGTCCGGTACGTGGTCAGGCGGCGAGGCGCAGGACGAGGGTGGCGACGGCGACCGCCAGTACGACAACCGGAGCGCCCAGTCCCGCCAGGTCGCGGGCCCGGAGGTGGGCGACGACGGCGCCGACGAAGTAGAGGGTGACCCCGGTCGCGGCCGCGACGCCCAGCGGGGCCAGCCAGATTCCGACGACCAGCCCGACCGCGCCGGCGATCTCGCAGCCGGCCAACGGCGGGAACCAGTGCAGCGGCACACCTGCCTTCTGCAGGCTGGCGGTGATCTTGGGGTCCCGGGTGAGTTTGCCGAAGCCGGACATGGCGAGGACGACCGCGAGCAACAGGGCCAGGACGACGTACCCGACAAACATGGGGGCTCCGTTCGAGGAGGCGGTTCGGTGACGGGGAACTCCGCGACGGTAGCAGATAGTTGAAAAAACTAAATGATTAAGAGGTGCCGATCGTATGACCGCCTGATACCGTACCGCCATGACCCGAGGTGCCAGGCCCGAGACCGAGCGGCTCGGCCTCCTCCTCGCCCGGCACGGCGCGATCGCCAACTCCCGGCTCCGCCAGGCCCTCTCGTCGATCGCGCTCAGCCCACGACACGGGATCACGCTGACCCACCTGGCCGGGACCGGTTCGATGACCCAGCAGCGCCTGCTCGACGTGCTGCGCGTCGACCCCAGCGTCCTCGTCACGCTGTTGAACGAGCTGGAGAACGAGGGGCTGGTGCAGCGGCGCCGTGATCCGGCGGACCGGCGGCGGCACATCGTCGAGATCACCCCGGCCGGCTCCGCCGTACTAAAGCAGGTGGAGACCGCCGTCGACCACGTCGAACGCGACCTCTTCGCCGATCTCGACGCCGAGCAGCTCGGTCAACTGCACAGCCTGCTCAACCGCGTCCGTACCTCGGTCAACGATCCCGCCTGTGTCGAGGACTGACCGCACCGGACCGGCGCACGGCCCGAGCGGCCCGACCGGAAGGAGAACCGTGGCCAGCTGGCACGAGATCGAACGGGACGCGCCCGACTTCGCCGCCCGGGTCCGCGACCGGTTCACGGCGGGAACCAACAAGACCATCGCCACGCTGCGTCGGGACGGCTCGCCCCGGATCAGCGCATCGGAACTGGAGTTCGGCGACGGCGAGGTCACCATCGGCATGATGGGCGGCTCGATGAAACTGCGGGACGTGCGCCGCGACCCCCGGATCGCCATCCACAGCCCGACCCTCGAACCACCCACGGAGAGCCCGGAGAGCTGGCCCGGGGACGCGAAGCTCGCCGGTACCGCGGTCGCGATCGAGCCGCCCGCCGACAACCCGTACCCGGACGCCGGGTTCTTCCGCATCGACATCACCGAGGTGGTGCTCACCTACGTCGGCACCCCCGCCGACCACCTGGTGATCGAGTCGTGGCATCCCGGTCCGGGCTGGCGCCGCCGTACCCGTCGCTGACCGCCACCGTCCCGAGCGGAGGCCGTCGGACACCCGGTTCCGCCGGAAGGGACGGGCGGCGGCGCGACCTGACCGCCCGACGGGGTCCCGACCCGGTCAGCGGCCGCCGGCCACCAGGGCCGGCTGGCGTGGCCGGCCGGTACCGTGAGCCGGTGCCGAACTCCCCCGAAGCGGCCGACCCGGTCGCCACCCCTGATCCGGCCGACTCCCCCAACCCGGCCGGCCTCCCTGACCCGGCCGGCGTCGTCGAGTCCGGCAGCGCGCTCCGAGCAGGACGGTCCTATGTGGTCACCGGCGGTGGCCGGGGAATCGGGCGGGCGGTGGTCGAACGGCTCCTCGGCCGCGACGACCACGTCGTGGTGATCGAAAGCGACCCCGCCGCGCTGGCCTGGCTCGCCGCGCACCCGGCGGCGCGTCGCCTGGTCGCGGTGACCGGCGACGCCGCCGACGAGACCGTCGCCGAACGGGCGGCCGAGGCCGCCGACGCCGCCGGAACCTTCACCGGATGGGTCAACAACGCGGCCGTGTTCCGGGACGCCGCCATCCACGACACCCCGGCCCGGGAGATCCTCGACCTGATCGCGCTGAACCTCGACGCCACCGTCGTGGGCTGCGGTACGGCCGTCCGCCACCTGCTCGCCGCCGGCACCCCGGGGGCGATCGTGAACGTCTCCTCGCACCAGGCCCAACGTCCGGTCCCCGGCTGCCTGCCGTACGCGACGGCGAAGGCCGCGGTGGAGGGCCTGACCCGCGCCCTCGCCGTGGACTACGGCCGGTACGGCATCCGGGTCAACGCGGTCGCCCTCGGCTCGATCGAAACCGAGCGTCACACCGGTTACCTCAGTCGGCAGGAGCCGGCCGTGGCCCGCCGTGTCGAGCAGGAGTTACGCGAACTGCATCCGGTCGGCCGGATCGGTCAGCCGGCCGAGGTGGCCGCCACGGTCGCGTACCTGCTCTCCCCCGACGCGGGTTTCGTCACCGGAACTGTCGTACCGGTGGACGGCGGACGGTCGGCCCTCGGCCGGGACCCCGAGTCGTAGCCCGAGCCAACGCCCCCGCGAGCCGGCACCCGGCGAGCGCCCAGGGTCGGGAAGCCAGCCCAGGGTCGGGAAGCCGGCCCAGGTTCGGAAAGCCGGCCCGGGTTCGGGGAAGGCGGCTCAGCCGGCTCGGGCCGCCCGCCAGCGGACCGCGGGGCGGACCCGCCCGTTCGCGCCGCCGGCCGTGCCGTCCGTCGACCCGGCCGACGGTGACGACGGCAGCCAGCGCCGGAACTCCTCGGCCTTGGCGGTGGCGGCGAACGCCTCCTCGCGGAGGCTGCGGGCCGCCTCGGCGGCGACCTCCGCGTCCCGCCACGCGGCCCGTTCCCGCTCGGTGGCCGCCCGGTGCGCGGCGAACAGGCTGTCCCGGACGGTCCTGCGCAGCACGATCTCCTGCTCGACCGGGTGCCGCCGGGGATCCCAGCCGTTGCGGTGGGCCAGCGCGTCACTCAACTGCAGCACCGACAGTTCCTTGCGGGTGCAGGCCGCCATGGCCGCCCGGTGCAGGTAACGCTCCCGGTCGGCGTACTCGGCCGGGGTGCGCGGGGTACGCGGTTCGGGCAGTACGGCGGCCGCCGCGACCCGCCGGGCGGCGACATCGGCCGCCTCGTACGCCTGCCAGGCCGACTCGGCCTCCTCCTGCGCGGTGAGCCATTCGTCGCGGCGCCGCTGCGCGGTGACCGCCGAACGCTCGGCGGCGACGGTCACCTCCTCGGCGTAACGGTGCAGCTCCAGGGCCCGGGACGCCAGCGCACGCCGGCGCTGCTCCTCGGCCCGCAGCGCCGGCTCGGCACCGACCGGGGTGGCGCCGTCAGGTCCGGGGCCGCCGGGTTCGGCCGCCAGATCAGCCGTACCGGTGCCGGAGTGACGCGGGCGCATGATCAGCCCGACGGTCGCGGCCGCGGCCAGAACCATCAGTACGGCCCAGATCGTCATGGCTCGGGGGACGTCGATCAGAAAGTAGTAGAAGATCTTCTCCATTACGGCACCTCACGGGGTGGACGATGCGTTCGGGGCGACTGCTCCGGAGCCGGGCACGCCTTCTCGCGGCATGTCCGGTACTACCCGAGCGGGGGTGCGCGCGATCCGCTCGTCCGTGGGTACGCGCCACCGGTCGGCGACGTCCTCGACCCGGTGCCGGGCAGCCCGCCCGACATCACCGGCCGTTCCGCCGGGGCGACCGGCGCGACGCCGGGCGTCGCAGCCTCCACCTCGGCCGGGTCCGGGCTCTCGCCGGACACCAGGCGGCCGGCGTCGGCCGGGGTCGGGTCGCTGGCGTTCGCGGCGCCCCGGTCCGCCGTGGCGGTGGTCGGCGCCCGGCCCGACTCGGCCGTTCCACCGGACACACCGGACGGACCCTCGGCGACAACGGTGGACGCGCCACCGGTCGTACCGGCCCCGGTGACCGGGACCGGCCGGGCACCACCGGCGCCCAGCAGCAGGGCCATCAGCACCAGGGCGGTCACGAACCGCACCGACCGGCACGCCATCCACCACACGGGGCGGAACAGCGCGACGGATACCACGGAGAAAAACGTACCCCGGTGTGGGCCAAACCGCTCGGTGACGCCGACAGGTGCCAGGCTTGTCACATTCGACCCGGCCACGCGACCCACCGGACCGGAAGCCCTTCGCAGTCAGAGGCCAGCCCGCGCAGTCAGAGATCGGTCCGGGCGGGCAAGGGGCCGGAGGGACGCGGGACCGACCCGCTCAGTCGGGGACCAGACGGACGCGGGACCCGGCCACGATGACGAAGCCGGCCAGGCCGAGCAGCGATCCGGCGAGCTGTGCGGGCAGCCAGCCGGCCGGGTCACCGGTGGCGACCGCCGCCAGGGTCGGCAGGCCGCAGAGCAGTCCCAGGTCCACCGCGGTGACCAGCCGGTGCAACGGCGCGGTCGGCACCCAACCCATCGGGGTGACGATCGGCGGCAGGTCGTGCCGGACGGCGCCCCGGCGGGCGGCCCGGAGCGCGCCGGTCGCGAGTGCCGGGCCGGCCGCGACCCCGAGCAGCAGCCAGGGCGTGACGGGCTCGGCGAACGCCCGGGCGACCAGGGTCAGTGACCCGGCGCTCCAGCACGTCGCGACGACCACCGGCAGGATCGACCGCACGGCCAGCAGTTCCCGCTCGGGCAGACCGAGCAGCCGACCCAACGCCGGCAGGTCCCGGTCCCGCCGGGCGTTCTCGGTCAGCACCCCGGCCGCGACCAGACCACAGAGCAGCCACATCCCGGCGAGCAGCGGCCCGGGCCCGAGGAAACCGGCGGCGAGGACCGGCGGCAGCAGTGCCGCGCCGACCAGGGTCAGCCGGTCCGGAGAACGCCGTAACGTCACCAGGTCGTGGGCCAGCGCCACGAACCGTCCGGGAAACCGGGGCAGGCCGGTACGACGTGGTCGGCGGCCCGCCCACCGGCGCTCCTCGCCGAGCCGGGCCACGATGCCGAGGTCGAGGCTGGCCACGCCGCTGGCCAGCGTCTCCACCTGTACACCACCGGCGGACAGGGTGGTGAGCCGGACCCGGTCGAGCCGGACCAGTGCCAGGCCGGCGACCAGCGCGGCGACGACACCGGCGACGGCCAGCCACACCGGCGGGCCGGCGACCAGCGGTGGGTCGACCACCCGGCCGGGCAGTTCCCCGGCCGCGACCTGCGGCCAGCCCCACGGTCCGAGCCAGCCGAGCGCCGTGGCGGCGCGGGTCGGCAGGTCGACGACGGCCAGTACCGCCGCGCCGGCGCCGAGCAGCAGTGCGCTCCGGTCCAACATGGTCGCCGGCTCGTCGACGAGGGTCGGCACCAGCGTGGCGACGCTGCCGACCAGCAGGCCTGCGACCCCGCCGGCCAGGACGACCGTGCCGAGCGGCGCGGTGAGGGCCCAGGCCACCAGTGTGCCGTGCAGCAGGCCGGCGATGGTGACCAGACCCAGCACGGTGAGCGCCGTGGGCCAGAGCAGTCCGCGTCGACCGGTCGGGCTGGACAGCAGCCAGCTGATCCGGGCCGGTGTGGCGGCCAGCGGCCCGAACCGGGCGGCGACGGCCAGCACGGCGGCGTACCAGAGCAGGCCGAGCGCGAGCAACGTCGTGGGTCCGGGGACGGTCGGCGGGCCGGCGGCGAACCTGGCCGCGAGCTTCGGCAGGACGCTGGCCGCCACCCCGCCGCCGATCAGCACCGTGAGCAGCGCCAGATACGCCCCTTCGAGGCGGCCGGCGGCACCGGTCCGGTTCCGGGCCCGCAACCAGGCCCGGGCCGCCCCGGCGGAGTTGACTTCGGCGGTCACGGTCACCCCCGCCAGTCCGACACGTCGAGGGTCCGGGCCTGTGCCGCGTCGACCAGGGCGGGATCGTGGCTGGCCATCACGACGGCGCCGCCCCGGCGGGCGTAGTCGCGCAGCACCGCGCCGACGGCGGTACGGCCGTCCGCGTCGAGGTGCCGCTCGGGCTCGTCGAGCAGGAGCAGACGGCTCGGACGGGCCAGGACGAGCGCCAGCGCCAACCGTTGCCGCTGACCGCTGGAGAGCCGCCCGGGCAGCGTCGACGCGAACCCGGTGACCTCCAGCCGGTCGGCGAGTGCGGTGCCGTCGAACCAGTCGGTGGCGACCGGACGGTTGGCGTACCGGACGAACTCCAGGTGTTCGGCGGCGGTGAGGTTCGGATACCAGGCGGCGGTCTCCAGCAGACCGGCCACGGTACGTCGGAACGCCGGGGACCGTTCGTCGGCCGGCGCCCCGTCGACCAGCACCTGACCGGCCAGTGGTCGGAGCAGCCCGGCGAGACAGCGCAGCAGGCTTGACTTGCCGGTGCCGTTCGGTCCGGTGACCGCGAGCACCTCGCCGGCGTTCGCGGTGAGGCGCAGCCCGCGTACCAGCACGTGGTCGCGATAGCCGACGTCCAGTCCGTCGGTCCGCAGGATCATCCGTTCATTCTGCCCGCCGAGGTCACCATGCCGGTGACCGACCTAGATAGCGGCGCAAGCTAGATGGCTGTGCTACCGTCTCCGCCGTGGATCAGGAGCGCCGGGCCCAGTGGCTGCGCGGAGTGCTGGACCTGTGTGTCCTCGCCCTGCTGCGGCACCGCGAGTCGTACGGGTACGAACTCGCCCAGTCGCTGGACGGGGCCGGTGTCGGCCCGATCCAGGGCGGGACGCTCTATCCGGTACTGCTCCGTCTGCAACGCACCGGTCTGGTGACCGCCCGGTGGCGGGAGGGTGCGGCGGGACCGGCCCGCAAGTACTACCGAATCACCCCGGTCGGGATCGAGACGCTCCAGCGGACCGCCGTCGACTGGGACGCTTTCACCAGTGGGGTGGGCGTGATCCTGCGGGAGGTACAGACCCGATGAACCAGCACGGCTGGCTCGACACGCTCGCCGCGGAGTTGCGCCGGCGCGGCATCGACCCGGAACTCACCGCGCACGTCGTCTCCGAGGCCGCCTCCCACCTGCGGGACAGCGGCGAACCGCCGCTGGCGGTCTTCGGCCCGCCGGGGTCGTACGCGACGGCCGTCGCGGACAGCCTGGGTGCGAACCCGGCCGCCCCCGAGCGGGTACGGCGGGCCGCGGAACCACGGCACAGCCCGCCCGGGCCGGTCCGGCTCGAGGTACGCGGGATCAGCAAGCGCTACCGCCGGCGTCCGGTACTGACCGGTGTCGACCTGACGGTACGGGCCGGCGAGATCGCCGCGGTGGTCGGCGCCAACGGCTCCGGCAAGAGCACCTTCCTGCGGATCTGCGCCGGCCTGCTCAGCCCGGACGCCGGCAAGGTCCGGGTCCACGGTGCGCTGGGCTACTGCCCGCAGGCCGGGGGCACCAACGACTTCCTCCACCCGGAGGAGCACTTCGTGCTCGTCGGCGCGGGCCGGGGGATGTCCCGGGCGCAGGCCCGGGCGGCCGGCCGGGGTCAGGCCGCCGCGCTGGACTGGGACCCGAGCGGACGTACCCAGGCCCGGCACCTCTCGGGTGGCACCCGGCAGAAACTGAACCTGGTGATGGCGGGGCTCGGCGAGCCGGACGTGGTGCTGCTGGACGAGCCGTACCAGGGTTTCGACCGGGGCACGTACCTCGACTTCTGGCAACAGCTCTGGCGGTGGCGCGCGGCGGGCAAGGCGATCGTGGTGGTCACCCATCTGCTCAACCAACTCGACCGGGTCGACACCGTACTCGAGCTGACCCCGGCACGGGAGACGACAGCATGATCAAGATCTGGACGGTCGCCGAACTCGCCCTGCGCGAGATGCTGCGCCGACGCGGGGTGCTGCTGATCATGCTGCTCCTCCCGCTCGCCTTCTACCTCAGCCGCCGTGGCGACTACCTCGGCCAGTCGATCCGGTTCGTCTGTCTCGGCATCGGCTGGGCGCTGAGCACCGCCGCGCTCTTCGCCGGCAGCGCGGCCCGGGGCATCGAACCGCGACTGCGGCTCTCCGGCTACCAGCCCCACCATCTGCATCTCGGCCGACTGCTCGCGCTCTGGCTGGTGGGCATCGGGCTCTCGGCGCCGTACTTCCTGCTCATCCGGTTCGACCAGCACGACGTCCGGTACGACGCGATCGCCCTGATCATGGTGTTGACCGTGGTCACCGCCGCCCCGTTCGGGCTGGTGCTGAGCGCCGTCCTGCCCCGCGAGCTGGAGGGCACACTGGTGCTGCTGATCGTCGTCGGCCTGCAGATGGTGATGGACCCGGCCGACTCCGCCGCCCGGCTGCTGCCGTTCTGGTTCAGCCGCGAGATCGGCACGTACGCGATCGACCACACCGACGGCGGGTACCTGACCCGGGGGCTGACCCACGGGGTGCTGACCGCCGTCGCGCTCACCGCACTGGTCGCGCTCGCCGCCACGATCCGGCTGCGGCGACGCGCGCACCTGCGTTTCGTCTCGGCCCGCTGACCGGTCGGACCCCTGATCGACCGGCCGAGGCCCTACGGTTTCCGCGTCCGACGCAGTACCCTCCTCGAATGACCCCACTGGACGCGCTCGCCGCCGCGTACCACCAGTGGCTCACTCCCGACCTGCCGCTCTACGGCAACGACCACGAGCGCGCCGACTTCGCTCCCTGACCGGCCCGGTGCCACCCCACCACCCGGCCCGTCCCTCCGTACGCCTCGGGAGCGTTCCGTCATGTCTGCCACCCTCGACACCTCTGCCCGTACCGTCCTGAGAACCCCACAGACCGCCCGCGTGCTGGCGGCCAGCCTGCTCGGGCGGGTACCGCTCGGCGCGGCACCTCTCGCCCTGCTGGTCTTCGCCCGGGAGACGATGAGCCTGACCCTGGCCGGGCTGCTGGTCGGGGCCTACACGGCCGGGATGGCGGTCGGTCAACCGCTGTTCGGCCGGTTCGCCGACCGGTGGCGGCAACCTCCGGTGATGTGGCTCGCGGTCACCGTCTCCACTGTCGGGTTCGCCGTGGTGGCGCTGGCGCTCTCCGATCCGCTGACCATCGTCGCCGCCGCGCTCGCCGGGCTCGGCGCGCCGCCGTTCGAGGCCGGTCTGCGGGTGCTGTGGCGGGACCTGCTGCCCGAACACCAGGTGCACACGGCGTACACGTTGGACACCGCGACCCAGGAGATGATCTTCGTGGTCGGGCCGGTGCTCACGCTCGGCGCGGTGGGCCTGGCCGGGCCGGTCGGCGGTCTGGCCGCCGCCGCGCTGTGCCAGGTCGTCGGTACCGTCTGGTTCACCACCACCCCGGTGGTCCGCCGCTGGAAGGGGGTGCCGGCGGTACGGCACTGGGCCGGACCGCTGCGGGCCGGCCGGCTCCGCCTGATCCTCGGCGCGCTGGTGCTGGTCGGCGCCGGTGTCGGCAGTGTGGTGGTGGCCGCCACCGGCTACGCCGAGGCCACCGCCGGCCGCTCCTGGGCCGGCTGGCTGCTGGCCGCGCAGGCGGCCGGGGCACTGGCCGGCGGCCTGGGTTACGTCCGGTTCGCCGCCGCCCGCCGCAACGGCACGCTGCCCCGGGCCGCGGCGGCGCTGGCGCTGGGCTACCTGCCGTTGCTGCTCACCCCCGACCCACCCGTCATGCTGGGCCTGATGGCGATCAGCGGGCTGGCCCTGCCACCACTGCTGACCATCGTCTTCGTCACCATCGACACGGTCGCGCCGGCCGGTACCGCCGCCGAGGCGTTCGCCTGGGCGGCCACCGCCTTCTCGGTGGGCAGCGCGCTCGGTTCCGCGCTGACCGGCGCGCTGCTCGACCGGACCGGCAGCATCACGATCGGGTTCGCCATCGCGCCGGTCACGATCGCGTTGGCCTACGGCATCCTCCGGCTCACCCGACGACCGGCACCGTCACCGACCTGACCCGTCGACCACGCCGGCGGATCCGCCGGGATCAGCCGGCGGGGGCCACCGCCGCCAGCCGGTCGACACCGAGCACGCTGACCAGCAGCCGTTCCCGGGGTCGGCCGAGCAGCCGCTGCGTCCAGTCGACGAAACCGCCGTCACCGACCTCGACCCGGACCCCGTCGCGGTGCACGGCCAGGCTGAAACACCAGCCGGTGTGGTAACACGGCGTCCCGAGCCGGTCCGGGACCTCCCGCAGCACCACGTTCGGGCGGTCCCGGAGCGCGGCCCGGACGGCCTCGGTGACCGGACTGGCCGCCGGATCCAGCAGGGTGACACCGACCTCGACCGACGGCACCCCGGTGGCTCGCAACGCGCTGCAGATCAGCCCCACCTGCTCGGCCGAGTGGCGCCGCTCGAACTCCAGGCCGCCGCTGTCCCAGCCGGCGGCGGCCACCGCGAAGAGGCCCGCGTGGGCGAACCGGTCGGCGCCGGCGGAGCGCTGCGCCCGGATCACCCGTTGCAACGCGGCGAGCCGCACCGGCGGTGCCGACCGACGGGCGCCGGGCCGCAGGTCGCGACGCCGGAGGGCCGCCTCCAACGCCAGCCCCGCCGTCGGATCGGCCGCCACCTCGCTGCCGCGTACGGTGGCCAGCACGTTGTTCTGGTGCACCCCGGCGACGACGGAGTGGGCGCCCAGCGGTGTGACCGGGGCCAGGGTCAGCAGTTCCACCTCGTCGGGTACGACCGAGAGCAGCCGGTCCTCGACCCGCCGCAGCTGGCGGAAGTCGACCGGCGCCGGGGCCACGAACCGGTCCTCGGTGTACCGCCGCAGCACGTCAGCGGGCGTGAGAAAACCGGCCCGGGTCCGGAAGGCGGCGAGGAGCAGCGCCACCAGGTCCGTTCCGGAGAGTTGTACGCCGAGGGTGTTCAGGATCTCGGCGCCGCCGGCCTGGCGTAGCACCCGGGCCAGTGCGGCGCCCTCCAGCGCGTCGGGATCCGCCATCGCTCATCGCTATCACGGCGGCCCGCCGACCACCACCCACCACAGCGGTCACGGCTGGGTCATCCGCAACCGGCCGTGTCCGAACGCGTCGATCCGTCCCCACCTGCCGGGTATGCCGATCAGCTCGATCCGGCCCAGCTCCTCCGGCACCGCCGGGACGATCGTCAGATGCCCCTCGTGCGGCAGCAGCCCGAGCAGGCTCCGGAGCAGCGCCAGCGGTGTGCCGGCCGACGAGGCGAACGGAGAGCACGCCCCGGGGTACTGCACCGGGTACCGGGTCATCGAGCGGTCGTAGCCGGCGAACGCCTCCGGCAGCCGACCCTCGAAGTACCGCGAAGCCTCGATCATCGTCAACGCGATCCGGGCGGCCTCCTCCTCGAAGCCGTACCGGCGCAGCCCCAGCGTGATCAGGGAGTTGTCGCTCGGCCAGACCGCTCCGCTGTGGTAGCCGACCGGGTTGTACCGCTGCTGGCCCCGGGCCAGGGTACGCACGCCCCAACCGGAGAAGAGTTCGTCGCCGAGCAGCCGGGCGGCGACCAGGGGGGCCCGGTCCTCGGACACGATCCCGCTCCACAGCAGGTGCCCCATGTTCGAGGCGACGGCGTCGACCTGACCGCCCTCCGCGTCGAGTGCCAGCGCGTAGTACTCCCCGTCGGCGATCCAGAAATCCCGGTTGAACCGTGCCTTCAGCTCCTCCGCCTCCCGGATCAGCTGGTCCGCGAACGCCGGGTCGTTCCAGAAGGTCCGGGCCAGCCGGGCCGCCCGGATCTTCGCGTCGTACGCGTACCCCTGCAGTTCACAGGTGGCCCGGGGGTGGCCGGGCATGCGACCGTCCCGGTAGGAGATGGCGTCCCAGGAGTCCTTCCAGCCCTGGTTCTCCAATCCGCCCGGGGCGCGCCGCTCGTACCAGACGTAGCCGTCGCCCATCAGATCGCCGTAGGTGTCGAGCCAGGTGAGCGCCGCGCGGGCCTCGAACTCGAACTGACGCACGGTCTCCGCGTCGCCGGTCCACTGCTCGTACTCGTCGAGCAGGATCACGAACAGCGGTGTGCTGTCCGCCGCCCCGTAGTACGTCGTCCTCGGCTGCTCCTCGAAACCACCCGGCTCGCCGTACCGGATCTCGTGCAGGATCTTGCCGGGTTCCTCGTCGCGGAAGTCGTCGATCCGGCCGCCCTGGAGCAGCGCCATCACCCAGAGGGTGTGCCGGGCGATCTCCGGCACGAAGGGCAGCGTCTGGTAGCCGGTGAGCATGCTGTGCCGGCCGAACAGGGTCATGTACCAGGGCAGTCCGGCCGCGGTCAGCCGTACCTGGCTGGTCAGCCCGATGTACTGCAGCGCGGCGAGGTCGATCATGCTCCGCCGGTACGTCCGCTGCAGCGCCTCGGAGTCACAGGTGAGCTGCGGTGCCCGGGCCAGCCACTCGGCGAGCTCACGCCGCTTCTCCGGTCGGGTCTCGGTGTAGCCGCGTACGCTCTCCCGCACGTCGCGGCCTTCCGCGCCGCGGATGATGCCGATCGCCTGGAGTGTGGTCGACCAGGTCCCGTGCGCACCGAGTTCTATCCGGAAGGTGAGCCCGTCCTCGTCCACCTCGGCGGGTTCGGTGCTGCTGATGACGGTCTCCGTCACGTGCCGGTTCCGCTGGTGGCAGAAGCGCAGCCGGTCGCCCTCCACCGTGCGGGTCGTCTGCCCCGGCCTCGGACGTGCCTCCCGGGCGTCGAACAGGTCCGCGAAGTCACAGCCGATCTCGACCCGTACGGTGAGCACGGCGGGCTCGTCCCGGTGGTTGAGTACGGTGAGCCGCTCCTCGAACCGGCCGCCGAGCGAGCGGTGCCGGATCACCGACGTCTTCGCGTCGACGTAGTGGGTCGGCTCACCGGGCACCAGGAAGAACCGGGACTCGAAGTACTGCAGGTCGTCCACGGAGAGTGCGTTCAGCCGCTCGCCGTCGACGGTGAGCACCCACTTCGAGATGAACCGGGTGTCCCAGGCGAAGAGTCCGGCCGGATAGTCCGGCGACGGGTCGACGTCACCCCGGGCGTCACTGAGCATGAAGGTGTTGCCGTCGAGGATGCTCACCATGTTCTTCACCGTCGCGGCCTCCGTTCCGTCATCGCCGGATCCCGCGGCCGGCGAACCGTTCCCGGACCCGCTCACGGGGATCGCGGGTGCCGGGAGGCGACGGGAAGGCCCGCCGGAACATCAGCAACAGCGGCAGGTTGCCCTGCACGGCCAGGTCGTTGCGGTTGTAGGCGGTGATCACGTGGGACTCGCCGAGCGCGAAGTGGTCGAAGAGCCGCTGCTCGGTGCTGACCACACAGTCCGCCTCCCGGTTCTCGCGAGAGACGAGCACGTTGCCCCGGTTGATCGCCACGTACCAGTGATTGACCCGACCCTCGCCCGCGTCGAGGTCGAACCGGATGCTGCCCCTGGCCTTGTCGGGCAGGACCTCCGGCCCGTGTTCCTCGAGCCAGGCGAAGAAGTCCGTGGTCGGATCTTCCACCATCGGAATCGTTCCTCCCTTCCCGGCGGTCACTCGACATCACGGCGTGGGGAGCGGACGTGTTCGCCACGTCCCCGGCCGAAGGCGTCGATCAGCCCCCACCGGCCGGGGATGTCGAGCAGTTCCATCCGTCCCAACCGCTCCGGCATCGCCGGATCCACCACCAGGTGCTCGCCGTGCGGCTCCAGACCGAGCAGGGTCCGGATCATCAGCATCGGGGTGCCGGTAGACCAGGCCTGCGGGCTGCAGGCGGTCGGGTACTGGACCGGATACTTGGTGAGCGCCCGGTCGTAGCCGGCGAACGCCTCCGGCAGCCGCCCACCGAAGTACTGCCCCGCGTCGATCATCGCCTCGGCGATCTGCCCGGCCTCCTGTCGGAAGCCGTACCGGCGCAGACCCCAGGCGATCAGCGAGTTGTCGAACGGCCACACGGTGCCGACGTGGTAACCGACCGGGTTGTACCGGCCCTCGCCCTCGGCCAGCGTCCGGACACCCCAACCGGAGAAGAGCCGCGGCCCGAGCAGGTGTTCGGCGACCTTCGCGGCCCGGTCGTCGTCGACGATCCCGCTCCAGAGCAGGTGCCCGATGTTGGAGGAGAGCGCGTCGACCTGCCCGCCCTCGGTGTCCAGGGCCAGCGCGTAGTACTCGCCCTCGGCCACCCAGTAGTCCCGGTTGAACCGCTGCTTGAGTTCCGCCGCCTCGCGCTCCAGCCGGTCCGCGTAGAGCGGGTCCTGCCAGAACAGCCGGGCCATCCGGGCGCCGCGCATCTTGGCGTCGTACGCGTAGCCCTGCAGTTCGCAGGTGGCGCGGGGAAACGCCGGCAGGCGCCCCGACGAGTACGAGATGGAGTCCCAGGAGTCCTTCCAGCACTGGTTCTCCAGGCCGTTGCGCAGGTTCCGCCGTTCGAACCAGACGTAACCGTTGCCCATCAGGTCGCCGTACCGGTCGATCCAGTCGAGCGCGGCACGGGTCTCGTGCTCCAACTCGGTGACCAGCCCGACGTCCCCGGTCCACCGCTCGTACTCGTCGAGCAGGATCACGAACAACGGGGTCGAGTCGGCGGATCCGTAGTACGGCGAGTGCGGCTGCTCCTCGAACGCGGTCGACTCGCCGTACCGGACCTCGTGCAGGATCTTGCCCGGTTCACGTTCCCGGAAGTCGTCGAGGGTGAGGCCCTGGGCCATCGCCAGGTAGCGCAGCGTCGGCGCGGTCAGCTCCGGGGTGAACGGCAGCGTCTGCAGGCAGGTGATGATGCTGTCCCGCCCGAACAGGGTCATGAACCAGGGCAGGCCGGCGGTCGGCAGCCGGTCCGAGGTGGACAGTGGCGAGTAGCGCAGCGCCGCCAGGTCGATCAGGCTCCGCTCGTACGTCTCCTCCAGCGGTTCCGAGTCACTGGTCAGCTTCGGCGCCCGGGCCAGCCACTCGTCGAGGTCCGTGCGCATCTGTTCCCTGGTACGGCTGCGGTGCCGCTGGATGCTCAGCCGGATGTCCCGCCCGCCGGCCCCCTCCACCAGGGTCTCCACCTTCAGCCGGGTCCCCCACTGCTCGTGTGCCGCGAGGTGCAGCGAAAAGGTGAGCCCGGCCTCGTCGTACTCGGCCGGGGCGCTGGACGTGACGATGGCCTCCCGCCGGAACGTCTCCCGCTGGTAGTAGAGCCGCAGTCGACCCTCCTCGACCAGCACCCTGGTGCTACCCACCTTCTCCCGGACGTCCTTGATCTCGAACAGGTCCGCGAAGTCGGACTCCACGTTGAGGCGTACGGTCAGGTCGACCGACTGGTCCTGGTGGTTGAGGATGGTCAGCTCCTCCAGGAAGCTGCCGCCGACCGAACGGTGCCGGATGATCGAGAACTTGGCGTCGACGTAGTGCGTCGGCTCGCCCGGCACCAGGAAGAACTGGGACTCGAAGTACTGCAGGTCGTCCACGGAGAGCGGGTTGAGCCGCTCGCCGTTGACCCGCAGTTCCCACTTCGACAGGAACCGGGTGTCGAACGAGAAGAGCCCGGTCGGGAAGGTCGGCGAGGGGTCGATGTCGCCCCGGTTGTCGCTGACCACGAAGGTGTTTCCGTCGAGGATGCTGACCAGCTGCTTCATTGCCGCCGCCCCTGCCGCTTCACCCAGTCCCGGGGTTCGTGCGCGCCCGGAGGGCCGGGCACCAGGTGGTTCAGGTAGCTGTACAGCCGCACGTCGCCCTCCACGGTGACCCGGTTACGCAGCAGCGCCGCGAACGGATTCGCCCTACCGGCGGCGATCTCGTGGAAGTACTCGCGGTCGGTCCGGACGGTGCAGTCCGCCCTACGGTCCGTCTGGGTGGCGCTCACGCTTCCCGCGCTGAGTACCAGCAACCAGGTGTCGACCCGGTTGTCCTTCTCCAACTCGAACCGCACCGTGCCACGGACCTTGCCCAACAGCGGATCCGGCCCCCGATGGTTGAGCCCCTCGAAGAACCTGGTGGTCGGATCCATCGCTCCGGTGGTCGGATCCATCGCCCCGCACCTCCCCTTCCGCCAGCCGTTGAGCCGCTGAACCCGGGCCACTGGATCAGCCCGTGGTGCCCCGGCTCGGAAACCACCGGAACGATTCGCCGCGCGGCGGCCCGAGCGGCGCACCGGTCCGACACCTGCCGCCGCGAGCTGCCGCCGGGGCCGGACACCGCGATCACCGGGACGGCCGGGCCCCGACCGGCCACCCGGCAGGGGCCGCCGGCCCGGGCCCCGGCCGCGGAGTCAGTTGTTGGGCTCGTCGGCACTGATGTCGGCCAGTACCGACTGCGGTTCCCGCTCGACGGCGAGGTCGCCCAGGGACACCAGGCCGATGAGTCGGCCGTCCTCCACCACCGGCAGCCGTCGTACGCCGTACGTGCGCATCAGGTCGGCCGCCGCCACCGCGTCGTCGTACTGCGTCACGGTGACCACGTCCTGAGTGAGAATCTGGTTGAGCGTGGCGGTGGACGGATTCAACTCCTCCGCGACACCACGTACCGTGATGTCCCGGTCGGTGACGATTCCGATCACCTGGTCCCCGTTGGTGACGATCACGTCGCCGATGGCGCTGTCCCGCATCTCCTGCGCGGCGGCGGTGAGCGTATCGGTGCCGTCCATGGTCACCAGCCGGGTCGTCATGAACTCTCCGACGGTCGTCATCCCACACCCCTCTCGTGTCGGCGCCGTCTACCCGGACTGCCCCCGGGATAACGCGGTTCACGGAAGGGGTGCCGCCGCGCGCGAGCCGCGGCGGACGGCTGGTGCCGACCTGTTCGGGCCCATCGGTGCTGACTTCGGCCCGATTGTCCGGGCGGCCGAGGACCCGGTACGTGCCATCACCCGGCCGCGCGGCGGTCGGGTGGCCGAGCTGGCCGGCGCGGCGGGGTGGCATCCACCGGGCCGGCACCAGGCCGGCGGCGCGCGTGTCCGACCGCGCGGCGGCTGGACAGGGTCAACCGCGCGGCGGCACGCCGTACACCCGGTCGACCGGCAACCGCAGCACGAGCCGGCGGTCGGCGACCATCGCCCGGCGGTAGTCGTCCCAGTCCGGGTGTTCGCCCTGGATCGCCCGGTAAACCTCGATCAGTTCCTCGACCGCCGCGTCGTGCGGATCCGCCGCCGTGGGGCCCAGGTCCGCGATACCCTCGGCGACCACGTACGACCAGCCGTCCGCGCTGATGACCTGGAAACTCGCCCGGGGGTCCCGACGCAGGTTCGCGGTCTTCGCCCGCCCCTCCGTCACCGAGACCCGGATCAGCCGTCGCGCCGGGTCGAAGGCGTAGTTCACATTGGACAGCTGAGGGCGGCCGTCCCGTTTGATCGTGGCGAGCACGCCGAGCGATCCGGTGCGGATCATGTCGAGCAGGGCCTGTTCGGTCCGGTCGTCCACTTTCCACCCCTCCGTCGCGCTCGCCCCAACCTAGCCGCTCGCCGACACCGGCGCAGCGTCACGGGTCACCGCAGCCCGGCAGCCACCAGCTCGGCGATCTGTACGGCGTTGAGCGCGGCGCCCTTGCGCAGGTTGTCGTTGGAGCAGAAGAACGACAGCCCGTGCTCGACCGTCTCGTCGGCCCGGATCCGCCCGACGTACGTCGGGTCCTGGCCGGCGGCCAGCAACGGCGTCGGCACCTCGGCCAGCGCCACCCCGGGCGCGCCGTCGAGCAGCTCCCGGGCCCGGGCCGGGCTCAACGGGTCGGCGAACCGGGCGTTGACCTGCAACGAGTGCCCGGTGAAGACCGGCACCCGGACGCAGGTGGCGGAGACCCTCAGGTCGGGAATCTCCAGGATCTTGCGGCTCTCGTTGCGGAGCTTCTGCTCCTCGTCGGTCTCGGCCGACCCGTCGTCGACGATCGACCCGGCCAGCGGCAGGACGTTGAAGGCGATCGGCGCGGCGAACTGCCGGGGGGTCGGGAAGTCGGCGGAGGCGCCGTCGAAGGTCAGCCCGGTGGCACCGTCGGCCACCTTGCGTACCTGCTCGTCCAGCTCCGCGACACCGGCCAGCCCGGCCCCGGAGACCGCCTGGTACGTCGAGACGACCAGGCTGACCAGTCCGGCCTCGGCGTGTAGTGGGCGCAGCACCGGCATCGCGGCCATCGTCGTGCAGTTCGGATTGGCGATGATGCCCCGGGGGCGCACCCCGGCGGCGTGCGGGTTGACCTCGGCGACCACCAGCGGCACGTCCGGATCCATCCGCCAGGCCGACGAGTTGTCGATCACCACCGCGCCGGCCTCCGCAACCCGGGGAGCGAGCACTTTGCTCGTGCCCTTCCCGGCCGAGAAGAGCGC
Source organism: Plantactinospora sonchi (assembly GCF_036422035.1). Taxonomy (NCBI): domain Bacteria; kingdom Bacillati; phylum Actinomycetota; class Actinomycetes; order Micromonosporales; family Micromonosporaceae; genus Plantactinospora; species Plantactinospora sonchi. Next base: position 104,810 of record NZ_JAZGQK010000002.1, on the reverse strand, counting down.
GATGTCCAGCCCGCTGTAGTCGGCGGTCTCGGCGTCCTCCACGGTGATCTCGCCATCCCGCCACGGCAGCGTACGGCCGGCCGACCGGGCCGAGGCGAACAGCCGCAGCTGGTCCACCGGAAACCGCCGCTCGGCGAGTATCCGCCGCATCACGCCACCGACCTGGCCCGTGGCCCCCACAATGCCGATCCTCATACCGCGAGGCTACCCAGTCCCCGGGATGGTCCGGCAAGGCGATTACCACCACGGTCACGCACCCGGACGAGCCCCGGCGGCCAGGTCGTTTCCCGCCCCTTCACCCGGCCGCCCACGGGGCGTCAGCCGCCGGTTGCCGAACCGGGCCCCGAACTGCCCCAGAGTGGGCGTCCGTGGACACCAAGCCCGAACTGATCGACGACGGCCCCGAGCCCGGCCCGGTCGACTGGCGGTTGCGCCCGGTCCTGCTGATGCTGGTGGTCGGGCTGGCGCTGATCGGATTCTTCCTGGTCAGCCAGGCGCACACGATCACCTTCGGCGCCTTCAGCCACCCGCCGCTCTACGGCAGATGGGATCCGACCGCCGCACCGGAGGCACTGCTCGTCCTGCCGGCCGGCCTGCTGCTGGCCGCGGTGGGCTGGTTCGTCACCACCAACGTCCGACGGGTACCGAGCTGGCTCGCGCTGACCCTGATCGTCGGTGCCGGCGTTGTCGTCGCGGCGGCGGTCACCCTGGTCCGCGGCGAGTACGACCACCTGGTCCGGGGTGTCGGGACCGGCCCCGACTCGCCCTACTACACCAGTGACATCCACTACGTCGACGAGTTCGGCATCCGGGGCTTCGCCGAACGGCACCCGGAGCTGACGAAGGTCTACAACAGCTGGAACAGCCGGACCCATCCGCCCGGCGTACTGGTGATGTTGAGTGTGCTCCACCGGCTGCTCGGCCCCGGCAACCCGTTCTGGATGTCCACCGCGATCGCCCTGCTGGGCACGCTCGCCGCCGTCTCGGCCTGGTCCCTGGGACGGTCCCTCGGCGGGGAGCGGTCCGGGCGGATCGCGGCCGTACTGTTCGTCGCCGCGCCGGGGCCGCTGATCCTGGCGTACACGATCCTGGACGCCGTCTTCGCGACCTTCCTCAGCACCGCCGCCGCGATGCTGGTACTCGCCGTCCACCGGCTCTCCTGGCGGTGGGCACTGGCGGCCGGGGCGATGCTCGGGCTCACCACCTACCTGACCTACGCCACCGTTTTTGTCACGCTGGCCGCGACGGTCACCGTGCTGTGGCAGGTCTCCGGGGTACGCCGCGTCGTGCGACTGCTCGGGGCGGCGGCGGCCGGCGGCGTACTCGTCCTCGCCGTCGCGTGGGCGCTGCTCAACTTCGACCTCTGGGCCGCCTACCGCAGCGTGCCGCAGACACACACGCCGTACGACCCGTACTGGATCGTCGGCAGCCCGGCCGCGTTCCTCATCTTCGCCGGGGTACCGCTGGCCGCGCTGGGTGCGTTGGGCCTCGTCGTACGGGCACCCGGCGCCCGTCGGGCCGTGCTCCCGCTCGTCAGCGTGCCGCTGATGTTCGTCTGGGCGGCGCTGCCGCCGAGCTTCACCGACCTGCGCCCCGGCGAGGTCGAGCGGACCTGGGCGTTCCTCTTCCCACTGCTCGCCGCCGCGGCCGCGCCGGTGCTGCTGAGCTGGATCCGGGGTCTCGGCGCGCGGTGGACGGCTCCGGTGCTGACCGGCCTGATCACCGTCTCCCTCGCCCAGGCGACCCTGCTGCAGATGCTCTACGACACCTGGTGACCCTGGCCCGGTCGCCGGCCGTACACGCCGCACCCGGCCGGCCTTCGCCGACCAGCACCGCCCGCCGACCAGCTCCGTCCGGACCCGCACCGCCCCGCCGTGACCGCCGACCCGCACCGCCCACCGTGACAACGACGGGCACCGCCCGCCGACCAGTTCCGGTCAACCGGCGACGTCGACGACCTCACCGAGCCCGCTGGCCACCAGGTCGTCGCGGATCGTCGCCGCGTCCCCCTCCACCACCAGGGTGAGCCCCTCGGGGTGCAGGTGTGTCGCGGCCGCCGCCGACACCTCCGGCTCGGTGGCGGAGAGCAGCGACTCCCGCAACGTCGCGTGGTAGTCGTCCGGCAGGCCGTGCACGACCAGGGTGGCCAGCGCGTTCGCGATCGCGGACGGGGTCTGCAACTCCACCGAGAGCTGCCCGGCCCGCCAGGCGCGGGCGACGGTCAGCTCCGCCTCGGTCACCCCGCCGTCCCGGGTACGGCTGATCTCGCCGACCGCGTCCACCAGCGCCGGCGCGGTCACCGCGGTCTGGACCCCGGAACTGACCACGAACCGACCGAACCGCCGGGAGTACCCGAACTCGCTCCGGATCCCGTACGTGTAGCCGCGCACCTCGCGGATCAGGTGGTTGAGCCGGGAGGTGAACGCCCCGCCGAGCACGGTCGCCGCCAGCGTCATCGGTACGTAGTCCGGGTGTGCCCGGTGCGGCGCGACGTGCCCGAGCCGGAGCGTGGACTGCACCGAGCCGGGCCGGTCGACCAGGATGATCCGCCGCTGCCCGGGGACCCCGACCTGGAGCGGACCGCCGGTCGACCCGGGTGCGCCGGAGGCACCGGCGAACACGGTCGTGGCCAGCCGGTCGAGGTCGATCCGGTCCAGGTCACCCGCGACCAGCAGGGTGCCCGTCCGGGTCAGCCACTCGGCGTGGAACGCCGTGACGTCCTCCACGGTCACCGCGGCGACCGAGTCCGGATCGCCGTCCATCGGCCGGCCGGGCCGCTGGTCGGCACCGAACAGGTCGGCGCGCAGCGCGGCGTCGGCCCGGGGGCCGGGATTCGCCCAGTACATCCGCAGCGCGGTCACCTCGTCGTCCCGGACCCGGGTGATGTCCGCCGGATCGAGCCGCGGGGTGCGGACCGCCTCGGTCAGCAGTTCCACCGCGGCCGGCAGCCGGTCCACCGGCACCTGCACGCTGACCTGGAACGCGTCCCAGTCCGCGGAGATCACCAGTTCGGTGCCGAGCCCCTCCAGAGCCAGCGCGTAGCCGGCGGAGTCGCGCCGGGTCGTACCCTCCTCGACCGCCTTCGCCACCACGGCGGCCAGGCCCTCCCGGCCGACCGGCTCGCGGCCGGCGCCGGCGTCCAGCAGCAGCACCGCGACCGCGAGGTTGTGGCCGGGCAGGTGGGCCGCGACCACGTCACCGCCGCCGACGGTCCGCCGGACCACCGGCGGAAAGGTGTACGGCCGGGGCGTACCGGTGGCCGGCCGGTCGGTGGTCAACAGCTCGCTCACGCCTTCTCCTCCGGCAGGTAGGTCAGGGTCACCCGGTCGGCCTCGCCGAGCAGGTCCCGGGCCAGCCCGGTCACCTGGTCCGCGGTGACCGACAGCCAGCCGGCGAGCCGGTCCGCCGCCCGGGCCGGGTCACCGAGCTGGGTGGTGTGCCGGCCGAGGATGTCCGCGCGGCCGTCGACCGTGGCGAGCTGCCGCCACCACGCGGTGGTCAGCAGGGCCCGGGCCCGGTCGAGCTCGGCCTCGGTCACCCCGTCGGCCAGCCCGTCCAGCACCTCGACCAGGCCGGCCTCCAACTGCTCGGCGGTGACACCGTCGCGGGCGGTGGCGGAGACGATCAACGGGGCCGGCCCGTGTGCCAGGTCGACCCCGAACGCGGAGACACTGTCCGGCTGGGCCAGCCGGGCACCGTCGGCCAGCCGCTGGTAGAGCCGGCTGCCCCGGCCGCCGCCGAGCACCGTGGCCAGCACGGTCACCGCGTCGTAGCCGGGCTCGCCGAACGGGTGGGTGCGGTGCGCCAGGTAGACCCTGGGCGCCGGGACGTCGCCGGTGACGGTCTCCCGGGCCGGTACGCCGGTCGCCGGCACCACCCGGCCGTCCGGGGCCGGCGGGATGTCCGGCTGTGGGAGCAGCCGACCGAAGTACCGGTCGACCAGTGCGAGGACCTCGCTGGTGGAGGCGTCCCCGACCACCGTCAGGACGGCGTTGTTCGGGGCGTAGTACGTGGTGTGGAAGGCCTGGAAGGTCGCCAGGTCGGCGGCGTTCAGGTCGGCCATCGAGCCGATCGTCGGGTGGTGGTACGGGTGCCCGGCCGGATAGAGCAGCGGAAGGAGGCGCAGCCACGCGTCCCCGTACGGCACGTTCTCGTACCGCTGCCGCCGCTCGTTCTTGACCACCTCGCGCTGGTTGTCCAGCGTCTCCTGGGTCAGTGCCGGGACCAGCCCGCCCATCCGGTCGGCCTCCAGCCACAGCGCGAGGGCCAGGTGCTCCGACGGCAGGGTCTCGAAGTAGTTGGTCCGGTCCGGGTTGGTGGTCGCGTTCAGTGACCCGCCGGAGCCCTGGACGAGCTGCATGTGCTCGGTCTTCGCCACGTTGACCGAGCCCTCGAACATCAGGTGCTCGAACAGGTGGGCGAAGCCGGTCTGGCCGTCGGGCTCGTGCCGTGACCCGACGTCGTACCAGAGGTTGACCGCCACGACGGGCACGCTGCGGTCCTCGCTGACCACCACACGCAGGCCGTTGTCCAGCCGGGCGGTCTCGATCGGCCAGGGGTAACCGGTCTCGGGCATGACCACGACGCTATCCGATCGGAGCCCCGAACCGGGGGGCAACCATGCCGCGCGCGGCCGACCCGTCCCGGATACCGGGCCGGCCGGCTCCGTCGGTTGTCGCGTCCGCCGCCCGGACGTCGGGGCGCCGGGATCCCGCCACCCGGACCGTTGGGGGACCACAGTGGTCGCTCGGCACCCGTCGACGCGGAGCCCGTCGGAGCCGTGGCGACGGATCCGACCGCGCGGAGGGTGGCCCGCCGACCCGCCGGCCCCTAGGGTCCTGATCAACCCCCGAAGTCGATCGACGGCCGGGCCGGGTGGCGACCGCCGCCCGGGCCGCCGACGGTCGGCGCAGTTGCAAGGAGACGACCTTGACGACCCCCTCGTTACCCGCCTCCCGCCACGGGCGGGCGGTGGTCGGGCGACGCCCGGCCGCCCGCCTCACCGGGGCGCGGCGACGGCTGGCCACCCTGACCGCGATCACCCTCGCGGCCGGCCTGCTGCCGGTGCTGGCCGGCACCACGCCCGCCGCCGCCGCACCGGCGCGGCCGACGAACCCGTGGACGGCGCTGGGTACCTCGGCCACCGCCCGGGTCCCCGGACCGACCGACGTCCGGGTCGACCGGTACGCCGGCTTCACGCTGGACCGGGCGGCCTTCGGGACCACCCTGGAGTCCGCACCCGCCGAGCGGACCACCGCCGCCCGGACCCGACCGCTGGTGGTCCCGCTGCCCACCCCCGAGGGGACGTTCCAACGCTTCGAACTGGTCGACTCGCCGGTGATGGAGGCCGGCCTCGCCGCCCGGCACCCGGAGATCAGGACGTACGCCGGTCGTGGTCTGGACGATCCGACCGCGACGGTCCGGGCGGACCTCACCCCGCTCGGCTTCCACGCCTCCGTCCGCTCCTCCGACGGCGTCTGGTACGTCGACCCGTACAGCCGCACCGACCAGGAGCGGTACGCCAGCTACTACGTGCACGACACCGCCCACCCGGAGGACGTCTTCGTCGAGCGGGAGGACGTGGCGCACACCGCCGAGGAACTCGCCGACGACATCCCGGCCGCCGCCACCGGGGCCGAGGTACGGCTGCGCACGTACCGGCTGGCTCTGGTGACGGACCCCTCGTACGCCACGTTCTTCGGCCCGGAGAACGTCACGGCAGCGAAGGTGACGCTGGTCAACCGGGTCAACCAGATCTACGAGGACGAGACCGCGATCCGACTGGTGCTGGTCGACGCCACCGAGAAGACCAACCTGAACACCCCGGCCGAGGCGACCGGGCCGAACGGGCCGTGCGGCGCCGCGCCCTGCTACACCCCGGCCCAGCTCACCTCCTGCGGCAGCAGCACGCTGAGTCGCAACGGGATCGTGCTCGGCCAACTGGTCGGCGCCGGCAACTACGACGTCGGGCACATCGGACTCGGGGTCAACGGCGGCGGCGTCGCCGGGCTCGGCGTGGTCGGCGGGGCGAACAAGGCCCGGGGCTGCACCGGCCTGCCGACCCCGGTCGGTGACTACTTCGCGGTCGACTACGTCGCGCACGAGATCGGGCACCAGTTCGCCGGCAACCACACCTTCAACGGCACCCAGTGGAACTGCTCCGGCGGCAACCGCAGCGCGGCGAGCTCGTACGAGCCGGGCAGCGGATCGTCGATCATGGCGTACGCCGGCATCTGCCAGCAGGACAACCTGCAGCCGCACAGCGACCCGTACTGGTCACAGCGGAGCTACACCGAGATCACCACGTACGTCGGTTCGGAACGGCCGGCGGTCAACGAGGTGCAGAACGTCGGACTGCGCGGCTTCGACACCGACGGGCAGAGCTTCCGGATCGGCTTCCGGGGCCAGTCCTCGGCGCCGATCATCCGGGGCGGGAACTACACCCTGGCCGAGTTGAGGTCCGCGATCGAGAAGATCCCGGGCTGGCCGGCCGGCGCCACGGTCGGGATCACCGGCTTCGGCGGGGCGACCACGTTGGACGACAGCGGCTTCCAGGTCACCTTCGGCGGCACCCTCGCCGGCACCAACGTCGAGGCGCTCGTGCTCGCCGCCGACAGCGGATTCAGTGGCCCGGTCGGTCTGGTCGGCGAGACGGTCAAGGGCGGTGCGATCGACAACCAGGGCTGGCGGGTCGAGCAGACCGGCAACCACGCACCGGTGGTCACCGCCCCGCAGGCGTACACCGTCCCGGTCCGTACGCCGTTCGCGCTGACCGGCAGCGCGACCGACGCGGACGGCGACACCGTCACCTACCTGTGGGAGCAGAACGACCGGGGCGGGAGCAGCGGCAGCACCGCCGGCACCGCGCTGGTGAACAACACGAAGACCAACGGGCCGCTGTTCCGGCAGTTCGGCACGGCGGCGGTCGTCGGCCCCGACGCGGCCCTCAAGTACCACTCGCCGGGGCTGAACACGGTCACCACCAACCCGACCCGGGTCTTCCCGGACCTCGCCCAGATCGTCGCCAACAACACCAACGTGGCCACCGGCAGTTGTCCGGCCGCGCCGCCGGTCCCGCCCAGCGGTGGGGCGTCGAACGTGCCGCCGGAGATCGTCGACTGCTACTCGGAGTTCCTGCCCACCGCCGACTGGGTCGGCTTCACCGGCGACCGGACCCTGCACTTCCGGCTCACCGCCCGGGACGGTCACCCGGGGGCCGGCGGCATCGGCAGCGCCGACACCGCGTTGACCCTGGCCCCGGACGCCGGACCGTTCCTGGTCACCGCCCCGGGCGCGGCCGGCACCGTGCCCGGCGGCTCCCCGCTGCCGGTGGCCTGGGACGTCGCCGGCACCGACGTGGCCCCGGTCGGCACCACCGAGGTGAAGATCTCGCTCTCCGTCGACGGTGGCGCCACCTTCCCGTACGTCCTGGCGGAACGGACCGCCAACGACGGCGCCGAGACGGTGACCCTGCCGAACGTCGGCGCCAAGTCGGCCCGGATCAGGGTCGAGGCGGTCGGCAACGTCTTCTTCGACCTCAGCGACGTCGACTTCGCGCTCCGGGCCACCCCGGAGGTGACGGTCGACGTGCCGACGCAGGGGGTGACGGTCCAGTACAGCGACCCAATCCAACCCGAGGTGTACGTGCGTGCGACCGATCCGGACGGCACCGGTGCCGCCCTGGCGGCGACCGCGACCGGGTTGCCGGCCGGGTTGAGCCTGCGGGCCAAGGCCCCGGCCGACGAGGAGACCACGCCGGGAACCCGGAGCTGGGTGGTGGTCGGGAACACCTCGGCCGCCCCGGGCGAGTACCCGGTGGCGGTGACCGTGACCGACGCCGACGGCCAGACCGGACGCGCCGGGTTCGTCGTCCGGGTCACCCCGGAGACCGCCGAGGCGACCTACACCGGGGACAGCCTGGCGTACGCCGGTCGCGGCGGCGGCACGACGGTGCTGCTCCGGGCGACCGTACGGGAGACCGGGCCGGCCGGCGCCGACCCGTTCCCGGGTGACGTGCGGACCGCGACGGTGACCTTCCGCACTGCCGCCGGCCCGCTCTGCACCGGCCCGGTGACGCTGCTCGGCACCGGTACCGCCGGCTCGGCGAGCTGCACCGCGACCCTGCCGAGCGGAGCCCGGGACGTCACGGTCACGGTCGGCGGCCGGTACGCCGGCACCGCCGCCGCCCCGGTCGAGGTGCTGCGTCCGGAGAACCGGGTGGTGATCGGCTCCGGCGAACTGGCCCCGACCCGCTCGGCGGGGGCGTACCCGGCCGATCCCGGGTCCCGGGTCGACGTCACCCTGCTACTGGCCCAGACCCGGATCGGGGTCGACGCCGGCCTGGCTGACGTCAGGTTCCGCTCCGGCGGCCGCAGGTACGAGCTGCGGAGCACCGGCGTCGAGTCGTTCGGCGCCCGGCGGGTCGCCGGTGCCGACCGGATCGACCTGCGGGCCGGCGCCACCCTGGTCGACGTCACCGACGCCCGGCGTCCGGTGACCGTCGCCACCGGGCTGACCCTGCACGTCACCGGCACCGATCGGGGCCTGCTCACCGGTCGGGACAGCCTCGCGGTCACCGTCCTCGACGGCGACCGGCTGCTCTTCTCCACCGACTGGACCGGCCTGCGGACCGGGGAACTGAACCTCTCCGCCGGCACCGTTCTCGTCCTGTGAGATGAAAGGAAGGGCCCCTTCTTATCGCTTTTTGTATAGGAGGGGGCCCTTCCTAACAGCTCGGGGGCCCCGCCCACCCTTCCGGATCCGGCACCGTCCGGTGGCACTCCGCCGCCACCGCCGCCATTCATCGGGTATGGTTCACCGCGTGATGCGGTCCTATCGATGGTTTAGTCAGCCGGCTCCGGAGCCGGTGACTCAGCCATGACCTGACGTCACCAAGATCCAGCAGAGCCGGCTGAAGCAGGGACATTCGTCCCTGCTTTTTCCATGTGAGCAGCCGGCTCGGCTCCCGGGCGCCGGCCCCGGGGCGGGGAGGTCGGCGGAGGAGACTGTCGAGATGACCACCACCGGAATGAGCCGGGTCAGCGACCAGCGGATCGACCGGATCGTGCCGCTGACCACACCGGCGCTGCTGCACCACGAACTGCCGCTGGACGAGAAACTGGCCGCCGCCGTGCTGGACGGACGACGATCCGTCGGCCGGGTGCTGGACCGCGAGGATGATCGACTTCTCGTCGTGGTCGGTCCCTGCTCGGTGCACGACCCGGCCGCCGCGCTGGAGTACGCCCACCTGCTGCGGGACGCGGCCGCCCGGCACGCCGACGACCTGCTGGTGGTGATGCGGGTCTACTTCGAGAAGCCGCGCTCGACCGTCGGCTGGAAGGGCCTGATCAACGATCCCGGGCTGGACGGTTCCGGGGACGTCAACGCCGGTCTGCGGGCCGCCCGCGCGCTGCTGCTGGACGTGCTCCGGCTCGGGCTGCCGGTCGGCTGCGAGTTCCTCGACCCGATCACCCCGCAGTACATCGCCGACACCGTGGCCTGGGGCGCGATCGGCGCCCGTACGGTGGAGAGCCAGGTCCACCGGCAGCTCTCCTCCGGGCTCTCCATGCCGATCGGGATGAAGAACCGCCCCGACGGCAGCGTGGGTACCGCGGTCGACGCGATCCGGGCGGCCGGGGTGCCGCACGTCTTCCCGGGCATCGACGTCTCCGGGGCGCCGGCGATCCTGCACACCCGGGGCAACGCCGACTGCCACCTGGTGCTGCGCGGCGGCCGGGGCGAGCCGAACTACGACGCCGAGTCGGTGGCCGACTCGCTGGCACTGCTGCGCGCGGCCGGGCTGCCGGAACGCCTGGTGATCGACGCGAGCCACGACAACAGCGGCAAGGACCACCGCCGTCAGCCGGTGGTGGCCGCGGAGGTGGGCCGGCAGATGGCGGACGGGCAGCGGGGCATCGTCGGGGTGATGTTGGAGTCGTTCCTGGTACCGGGCCGGCAGGACCTCGACCCGACCTGTCCGCTGGTGTACGGGCAGTCGATCACCGATGCCTGCCTCGGCTGGCCGGAGACCGAGCAGGTGCTGGCGGATCTGGCGACCGCCGTCCGGGCCCGGCGGGCGACGGCCCCGGCCGGAGTGTGACGTAGCAGTCATTTCCGCTTCGTTCCGCCGCGCAACCGTGTGGTCGGGGGCGGCGTCTGGATCAATAGGGCGAAAGACGCGCGTACGGTTGTGCTCGCGCGCCGAGCGCCCGTCCGCGACGTGTCCGCCCCCACCCAGAGGTTGATGATGCTCCGTCTTCGCCGACTCCGTCTGTTCCGAGGTCGTCTGAACCGGCCCGCCGTGCTGCTGTTCTGCTCGCTGCTCGCCGGGTTGGTGGTGGCCGGGGCGGCGTTTCCGGCGGTGGCGATGTCGGGGCTGGCGGCGAAGGCCGGTGCCGAGTCGTTCGAGGACCTGCCGGCCGAGTTGACGGTGCCGCAGGTCCCCGAAGCGACCCAGGCGTACGCCGCCGACGGGAAGACCCTGCTGGCGACCTTCTTCGACGAGAACCGCCAGGACGTCCCGTTGGACCAGATCTCCCCGGCGATGCGCAAGGCGATGGTGGCGGCCGAGGATCACGCCTTCTACCACCACAACGGGGTGGACCTGAAGGGCTTCCTGCGGGCGCTGGTCTCCAACGGCACCGGCGGGTCGAAGCAGGGCGCCTCGACGCTGACCATGCAGCTGGTCCGGATGTCGCTGGTCTACGGCGCGACCGATCCGAACGACGTGGTGGCGGCGAGCGAGGACACCACCGGCCGGAAGCTGCGGGAGATGCGGCAGGCGGCGGCGCTGGAGAAGAAGCTCAGCAAGGACCAGATCCTGGAGCGCTACCTGAACATGGCGCCGTTCGGTCACGGCACCTACGGGGTGGCCGCGGCGAGCCGCTTCTACTTCGGCAAGGAGCCCCGGGACCTGACCGTGCCGGAGGCCGCGATGATCGCCGGGCTGGTCAAGTCGCCGAGCTTCTACGACGCCCTGGACACCAAGGGGCAGGGTTACCAGCAGACGGTGGACCGCCGGAACTGGGTGCTCGGCCAGATGCGGGAGACCGGAGCGATCACCCCGGCGGAGGAGACGGCGGCGCTCGCCGTACCGCTGAAGGTGAAGGGCAAGACGCCGACGAACGGCTGCACCAGTGCGGTACACAACGACTGGGGTTTCTTCTGCGACTACCTCTCCCGGTGGTGGATGAGCCAGGAGGCGTTCGGCAACACCTCGTACGACCGGGAGCGGCAGCTCAAGGGAGGCGGCTACCGGATCGTCACCACGCTCGACCCGGCGGTGCAGAAGGCCGCGCACAAGAACGTGGAGCAGTACCTGCCGACCGGGGAGCAGGACGCGCTGATGGTCGCGGCGGTCGAACCGGGCACCGGCCGGGTACGCGCGCTGGCCGCGAACCGGACGTTCGGGCTGGACGACCCGGCGAAGCCGAAGAACCCGATCTCCAGCAACCCGGCCCAGGCCCGGGACGACATCCGGGCCACCTATCCGCGTACGACGAACCCGCTGCTCACCGGCGGTGGCGACATCACCGGCTACCAGGCCGGCTCGACCTTCAAGGTCTTCACCATGGTCGCCGCGTTGGAGGCGGGTTACCCGCTCAGCTACCAGATCAACGCGCCGAACCGGTACCCGTCGAAGTACACCACGGCGGCCGGCACCGAGTCCGCCTGCCCCGGCACCGAGCGGTGGTGCCCCAGCAACGACAACGCCGGCATGGCCGGGCTGCACGACATGTGGAGCGCGTTCGGACGGTCGGTGAACACGTACTTCGTGCCGTTGGAGGAGCGGGTCGGGGCGGGCAAGGTGGTCGACGCCGCCAAGCGGCTCGGCATCAAGTTCCGCGCCGGGAACGACGCGGACATGGCGAAGGACGAGAGTTCGGCCGACGGCTGGGGCTCGTTCACCCTCGGCGTCTCGGCGACCACCCCGCTCGACCTCGCGAACGCGTACGCCACGCTGGCCGCGGACGGCAAGCACTGTGAGCCGATTCCGGTGCAGGAGGTCCGGGACCACTCCGGCAAGCTCCTGGACGTGGCGAAGCCCCGCTGCGACCAGGCGGTGGACTCCGGGATCGCCCGGGCGGCCATCGACGCGGCCCGCTGCCCGGTCGGCGACCAGTCGGCGTACGGTCGGTGCTCCGGCGCGACCGCCACGGTGGTGCACCAGGTGGTCGGCCACCCGGTGGCCGGCAAGACCGGTACCACGGACAGCGACCGGACCGCGTCGCTGGTGGCCACCACCACCTCGCTGAGCGTCGCCGGCATCCTGGCCAACCCGGACTGGCCGGAGACCACCGAGAACATGAACCACAACATCGTCAACCCGGCCGTCTACGAGACGCTGGCGGACGCGATGAAGGGCAAGCCGAAGAAGGACTTCCCGAAGCCGGACGGTGCGCTGGTGAACGGGGAGCAGCGGTCGGTACCCTCGGTCGCCTGCCGCTCGGTCGACGAGGCCACCAACACGTTGCGCAACGCCGGCTTCCGGGTCGAGGTCGACGACAACCGGGTCGACTCGTCCTGCCCGGCGGGTACGGTCGCCCGTACCGATCCGGACGGCAGGACCGTCTCTGGCGGCCTGGTGATGCTGCGGATCAGCAACGGCCAGGGCCAGTCGGGCGGGCGGAACGATCACTCCCCCGGCGGCAACGGCGACGGTGGACCGCGCAACGGCGACGGCGGGCCCCCGGCGGACGTACCGCCGGGCGGCCGGCGGTGAGCCGGCAGCGACGGTGACGGGTGCCGGCGTGCGGTTGTCGCGCCGGTCCTGACGCTCCGACCCCGGCCCGGTCCGCCCGGGTACGCCGGCCGCGAATGCGTTGCGCCGCCCATGGCATGCCATGGGCGGCGCGGGTGTCGGTGTGCAGGTCGCCTCTCGGCGAGTGGCACGACGCGGCTCCAGCCGAACGGTATTCCGCGAGGGCAATAGGGTGAGGCCCGGGGACACTGGTCACACCGACAGTTCGTACAACCGCGGACCCGGGCCCGGTGTTCCGGCCTCCACCGTGGCGCGGGTCACCGTCGCCGGACCGGTCCGCACCTCACCCCGACCAGGTTCACCCGCCCTGGTCAGGCCGGCTTGTCGGCGGCCTCCGGGGCCTTGACCGGCGCCGTGGCGGACCCGTCGGCGTCCGGCTTCTCGCCGTCCGCCGGCGCCGGTTTCTCGCCGCCCGCCTCCGGCGTGCCGGCCCCCTCGTCGCCGCTCGCCCCGTCCTCGGCCGACCCGTCCTCGCTGTCGGACCCGTCCTCGCTGTCCGAGGCGTCCTCGCTGTCCGACTCTTCGTCCTCGTCGTCCTCGTCCGCCGTGGCGGCCGGCTCGACGCTGGTCCAGGTGAACTCGATCTCGACCGAGATCTCGGTGTCGCTCTCGCGCTCGATCTCCAGCTCGCACTCGACCTGGTCGGCCACCGCGATCCGGCCCGCGGCACCGTAGAAGATCTGCCCGCCGGACTCGAGCTGGTCGGCGAACTGACGCAGCCAGGCGGCCAGGTCGGCCCGGGACACCGTACGGGAGTCGTTGTAGATTTCCATGCCCGCCATGCTCGCATTCCACTGAGGACGGAACGCGAACGGGTCCAGGGCCCCACGTCCACCCCTCCGGAGCGCCGATCCGACCGAAACCGGCGGGTCGATCTCGCGGAAACCGGTGGGTCGGCGTTGGCCGGAGCCGACGTGTTGTTTGGCCGATTCTCCGTCGGGTAGCTGATCCCCGTGACCGACGAGACAACCAGTGCCGAACTCGACGCCCTGCTCGACGATCTCTATTCCGGCCAGGAACGGATCACCCAGTCCGAGATCCAGCGCCGGGCGGTCGCCGCGGAGGTACCAGCCGAACTGCTGACCCGGATCATCGCGCTGCCGGAGGGCGAGTACTCCGTCGACGAGGTGGCCGACCTGCTCGGCGGCACCACCACCCGTTGAGTACGACCCGTACGCGCCCCCGACCGACACCTGTGACAGGAGTTCCGATGACCGAGCACCACGAGTCGGACCAGCACCAGCGGGCTCCGCTCGGCCAGGCCCCCGACGCCAGCGAGCCGGAGAGCGAACCGGACTTCGCGGCCGAGCACGACAAGACGGCGGTACAGACCGAGATCATCACCAACGACGACAACGACCGTGAACCGGAGTCCCCACGGGGCTGGGCCGGCATGCAACGCTGAGCGCCCCGATCCGACCGCAGCACGCCGAGCGGCGCCCCGGCGGGGCGCCGCTCACGCATGCACGGGTCCGGGCTGCCGTCAGGAGCCGACCTCCGGCTCCGCCCGGGGCTTCTCCGCCGCCTGCTGGACGATGGCGTACCCCATCTGCAGGAAGTCGGAGGCGGCGACGGCGGTGAACGCGGTCGCCACCAGCCGGGTCAGCCGGGGAGCCAGGACGAGCCCGCCGGCCAGCCCGGTGGCCACCCACACCGCCAGGCAGAACGGACAACTGAGCAGTTCACCGACGGCGTGCCGGGTGGAGCTGCCCTGGTCGCGTACCTGCTCCATCACCTCACCGCTGCCGATCGGCCGGTCGTACCGGGTGAAGGGGGCGCGCAGCGGGCTGGTCACCGCGTCCTTGGAGAGCAGCCGGCTGAGCTTGTGGGTGGCGATCGACAGCAGTACGACGTCGGCCGTGGTCGGCCGTTCCGGTACGCGGCGTCCGGTCGTCTTCGCCGCGATGCCGAGCGCCGCCGCCACTCCGGCGTACGTACCCATCGCCGCGAGATAACCGCCCAGTGGGCGGTGCTCGTGCGGTGCGTACGCCTTGCGCAACCGCGCCACCCTGTCCCGTACGTTCATGCCTCTCCGCTCCGCGCGTGCCCTGTTGTCTGGTCCTGCCGGTCCGTCGGTGGTCGAGGGGTTCCCGGGTTGAGGTGCGCCAGCCCACGGGGCGGTGTGCTCGGCCCGGCGACCGGGCGACCTCAACCCGCGGTCAGGTTGTCCGCCACCTCGCGGGCCAGGCTCGCCAGTGACTCGTCGGCGATCTCGCGCAGCCGCTGCTCCGGGGGGTCGGCGTCGAGCGCCAGCCGGACGTTGGCTCCGCCGGCGTCGACCGAGGCGACCTCCAGCTGGGCGGACCAGGCCGGAGAGCCGGCCGTCCGCCACCGGGCCCGGAGGTCCGTCGGCTCCGTCTCCGGCCCCTGGCTGCTGTCGCCGCGCAACGGCTCCGGCAGCCAGGCCGAGACCCGGTCGGGGTCGGTCGCGGTGTTGAAGACGACCTCCGGCGGCGCCGACATCCCGCGTTCGGCGTGCACCGTCACCAGGAGCCGTCCCGCAGTCGGTTCGGGTCGACCTCCCGGCCCGGGTGCCGGGTCAGGTACTCGGTCTCCAGTTCCGCGGTACGCCGCAGGTGGTGGCCGAGCGCGGTGTCGGCGGCGTGTCGGAGCGTGTCGAGCCGGGTCCGGTGCAGGCTCTGCAGCTCGCGGATCAGGTCCTCGTCGCTCAGTTCGACCGGGTCGATGCCGAGCGGCTCCTCCTCGGCGGCGGCGAAGTCGCTCGCCGTGCCGCCGTACCGGACGGGGTCGCCGTCCCACTCGCCGAGCCGTTGCTCCGGACTCGCTTCGGTCGGCAGCCCGCTGCCGGCCGGGGAGAACTCGTCGTGGCGTAACCCGCCGTGGCTTACTGATTCGGTCATCGTCGCCCCCGATCAGCTCGTTTGGGTTGACGACTAGACGGTTGCCCAAACCGGGTGGCGCCAAACCCGTTCGGGTCCGCCGACACTACGACGGCGTGTCGGAGAAGGACCCCGCCGCCCGGTACGCTCAGGGCATGAGACGGCTGTGGACACCGGCGTGGATCGTGCGCCACGTGCTCACCGTCGTGATGGTGGTCGGCTTTCTCGCACTCGGCTGGTGGCAGATCAGCCGGGCGATCGCGGGCAACACCCTGAGCTGGGCTTACGCGGTCGAGTGGCCGATCTTCGCCGGGTTCCTGATCTTTCTCTGGGTACGTGAGGTCCGGTACACCCTGCACGGTGACCGGACCACGGCGAGCGGACCGGACGGCACCGCCGCCGGGCCGGAGGTCGTGGCGACCCGCACGGCGACGGCCGATCCGACGCCGTCGACCGGGATCCGTCGACCGGTGCGCGCGACCCGGCGCCGGCTGGCCGGCGACGGCGGGGACGACCCGGCGCTGGCCGAATACAACCACTATCTGGCCTGGCTGAACGCCAACCCCGGGGCGCGGCCCGCCGACTACCCCGGCTATCCCGGCCCGGCCGGCAGCAGGAAGGACACATCGTGGGCGCAGCCCTGACCCGCTACCGCGTGGTCGCCAACGTCGTCGGCGTGGTGCTGATCGTGCTTGTCGTGATCGGCATGCCGCTGAAGTACCTGGGGAACGATCCGGTGGTCGTCGAGACCGTCGGCCCCGCCCACGGCTTCCTCTACATGGTCCTGCTGGTGACCGCGTTCGACCTGGGCCGCCGGGCCCGCTGGTCGCTGGGCCGGATGGTGCTGGTGATGCTGGCCGGCACGGTGCCGTTCGTATCCATCTACGCCGAGCGCAAGGTGGCCCGCCAGGTACGCGAGCAGGTGCGTCGCCCGGAGCCGGAGCCGGAGCCGGTGGCGCGCTGACCGTACCCGGAGGGACCACCGGGACGGCTCGCCTGTGCGATCATGACGCCCTCCCCGTCGTGATCGTCACCCCTGGGCGCGACCGCGCGGTCGCGTCGAACTGGAGAAGCTCGTGAGTTGGCAGCCTCCACCGGTCGGTTCTCCGCACCACAGCCCGGCTCCCGGTCCCGCGCGACCGCCGACGTCGAACTGGGGCGGGACGCCGGCAGCCACCGCCTCCTGGCCCGAGCCGGCCCCCTCCCCGCCAGCGGGGACGCCGCAGGATCCGGCCCGCCCGGGCTGGTTCCGGCAGCGCTGGAGCCTGCTGCTCGCCCTGCTGTTCGGCCTCGGTCTGCTGGCCGGATCGTTCGCGGCACCATGGCTGGAGGTGGAGCTGCTCGTCGCCGTCGGACGGTCCGGCCCGATCCAGAGCGGGACGACAGCACATTTCTTCCACGAGGTGGGTGTCTGGGGCTACGCCTACCTGCTGGTGACCGTACCGCTGGTCGTGCTGACCATCATCGCGGTGCTGCTCGCCGGGTCCGCGTGGCGCCGGTGGACGGGCGTCGCGGCGGCCGCGTTGACGCTGCCCGCGATCGCCGTCATCGCCGTCGCGAACGCCAGGGTGAACCCGAACGGCGACGAACAGCTCGCCCAGCTCGCCGCTCTCGTCCGCAACGCCAGCGCGACCGGTGGCGAGGTGGCGTACCACGGCGCGACCGACGGGCTGAACTTCGCCCTGCTCGGCCTCCTCGTCCTCGGCGCGGTCGCGGTGGCCGCCGCCTGGCCCGGCGCCGGCCGGTTCACGACGGCGGTCGTCGGCACCGCCTTCGTGGCGCTCGGGGTCACGATGCCCTGGTCGACGGCGCGCGGCATCACCCCGGACTCCGTCGAGACGCGCAGCGTCGGCTGGCCCGCCTTCGGCGGCCTCGCCACCCTCGTCGTGGTCGGCGCCGTGGTGCTGACCGGCCTGGTGTGGTTCGCGGCGCTGCGCCGGTCGACGGCCTGGCGGCTTCCGCTGCTGCTGCTGAGCCTCGCCGTGGCGGCGGTGACCGCGATCGTGCCCGACCTGTTCCCCCTCGGTGGGGCGGCCTGGATGCCGGCCGTCGAGCGGGAGGGTTACCTCGACGTGGACGACACCGTCCGGGCGGCCGGTGAACTCATCCAGGCGGCTCCACTGGTGCTCGGCACCGCCGCCGTGCTCAGCTGGCGGGCGGCCCGACGACGTGCCACGTACGCCAACCGGCAGCGCTCGGGAGCCGCCGAACCGTCCCGGTGACCGGGCCGGGCCAGCCGGTCCTCAGCCCATCGGCTCGTACGGCGACTCCGAGGCCGGCGGGTAGGCCAGCCCGCCGAGCCGGGCCGTCTCCCGGGCCCGGATCAGTGCCCGGGTCACCTGTCCGAACTCCCGTTCCTGGTCGGAGCTGAAGAGCAGGACCACCGAACCTCGGTACCGCCCCCACAACTCGTAGGCGGGAGGTCGCCACCGGTGGCCCGCCGCCGCGAGCCCGACCGGCAGGAACGCCGCGAGGCCGAGCCCGGCGTACGCGGCCGGGGGCAGCTGGTAGAGGTCACCGGTGTAGCCGAGCGCGACGCCGATGCCGACCAGCACCGCGACGGTGGTCAGTACGGCACGCAGCGTCAACCGGTCGTGCGGGCCGCGGGCGGTCTGCAGGTGGGTGAGCTCGGCGATCGGGAACCGTCGTCCGCCGACCAGGAACGACTCGCTGGTGACCCGGACACCGGGCTGGTGGTAGAGGTCGAGGGAGGTACGCGGTACGGCGATCGCGGGGACGTCGAACTGGGCGTCCGGTGGGCGGCTGGTGGGGCGGGTCGGCTCCATTCTTGCCTCCAACTGCTCCTGAGGCTTGCTGGTGCGACTGGTCCGGAGCGGGTTCCGGCACTGGCCAGGTACCGGTGGCGACATCAACACCTATGTTCTGTCCGCTACCGACAGCTCCCCCGAGGCTGCTCCCATTGTGCGGAGGGTGCGCCAGTGCAGGGCCGCCGGGCAACCGGCACCCTGCCGGTTCTTCTGCCGCCGACGGCCGGAATGCTTCTTCCCTGATATGTCTTGCCCGGGTTTGACCACTGTCGACCGACAATGCCATCCGCAAACACCGACCAAAGGGGCGAAAGCTCAGATCAGGCGCGGCCACTCCCGCAGCACCGCCGCGATTCACGTTTCGGCCTGAGTCGCATACGGACAGCGATCACGACATTCGCCTTATCCCTCGCCACTGCCACAGATCGCCCGCTCACCACTGTCGGTAATCCTCGACCCGGGCTAGGTTGAACCGGTCGGCCCGGAAGTCAGTCATCCCACCGGGTGGCGCCGGTCCGGTGTCGCCGCGAGTCCAGCCAGCACCCGCGGCGGTAACGCAGGAAGGGCTCTGCACACGTTGTCTTCATCGGTGCGGAACCTGCTGCGGGCGCTCGTCGTGGCAACTGTCTCGGCCGCCCTGGTCGCCCCCGTGTCGGTGGCCCGGGCCGAGCCCACGGCCGCCGAGCTCACGCAGCAGATCAACAAGGCCTCGGACGAACTTGAGAAGGTCGTCGAGTCGTACAACAAGCTGAACGGGGACATCAAGAAGAGCAAGGCCGGGGTGGCCGAGCTGAACGCCCGGATCGGCCCACTCGAACAGCAGGTGGTGCAGGGGCGCGCCGAGGTGGCCCAGATCGCCTCCCGGGCGTACAAGTCGGGCGGGCTGAGCGATGCGAACGCCCTGCTCGGGCGGAGCGCCGCCGCCGACCTGGTCGACCGGCTGGGCGCACTGGAACAGCTCGCCCGGGACCGTGACCGGCAGCTCTCCACATTCAACGCCACCCAGCGCCATCTACTGGACCAGAAGGCCGAGCTCAACGCGACGCTGGCCCGGCAGAACGCCCAGGCGAAGCAGCTGGCCAGCCAGAAGAAGAAGATCGAGAAGGATCTCGACAAGCTGTACGACATGCGCCGGGAGGCGTACGGCTCGCCGACGTCGTACAGCGGCAAGTACACCGGCAAGATCCCCAAGATCGACGGCGACGCGGGCAAGGCGGTCACCTTCGCGTACAACGCGATCGGCACCCCGTACGTCTACGCGGCGGACGGTCCGAACGGCTACGACTGCTCCGGGCTGACCTCGGCGGCCTGGCGTGCCGCCGGCAAGTCGCTGCCGCACAACGCCGCACAGCAGTGGGACGCGGTCGCACACATCGGTCGCGGCGACCTGAAACCCGGTGACCTCGTCTTCTACAGCGGGCTCGGCCACGTGGCGATCTTTGTCGGGAGCGGCAAGGTGATCCACGCGCCGACGGCGGGTGAGAGCGTCAAACTGGCCAGCGTCGACATGATGTCGCCGTACGGCTACGGCCGGGTTCGGTAGGACCCACCCGGCGCGGACGACAAACGATGCCGGGAGGTCGGGGAACCGACCTCCCGGCATCGTTGCTGTCCAGCCCCCGCTGGAGGGTGCTCAGTCGACGAGCCCCTCGCGTGGGTGCTCAGCCGACGAGGCTCAGTCGCTGGTGCCGGACCAGCGCGGTCTCGATCAGGATGTCCAGCAGCGCCGGATAGCTGAGCCCGGCCACCTGCCAGATCCGGGGGTACTGGGAGACCGGGGTGAAGCCCGGGAAGGTGTTGATCTCGTTGAACACCGGCTCCACCCCGTCCCGGAGGAAGAAGTCGATCCGGGCCAGCCCGGAACAGCCGAGCGCCCGGAACGCCCGGACCGCCAGGTCGGCCAGCCGGTCGGCGATCTGGTCGTAGAGTCGGGCCGGGATCTCGAAGACGGTGCCGGGGTCGCCGTACTTGGCGTCGAAGTCGAAGAACGAACGTTGGTCGGTGACCCGGATCTCCAGCGCCGGCCCGGCGACGACCCGGCCGTCCGGGTACTCCAGCACCGCGACGTCGATCTCCCGCCCCGGTACCCCCTCCTCGATCAGCACCTTCGGGTCGCTGCGCCGGGCCTGCCGCAGCGCCGCCGGCAGGTCCGTCCAGCGGGTCACCCGGGACACGCCGAGGCTGGAACCGGCCCGGGCCGGCTTCACGAAGACCGGCAGGCCGAGCCGGCGCAACTCCGCCTCGGACGGCAGGTCGTCCGGGTCGGTCGGTCGGGACACCACCCCGTCGGCCACCGGTACGCCCTCCGCGGCGACCAGCCTCTTGGTGAGGTCCTTGTCCATCCCGGCCGCACTGGCCAGAACGCCGTTGCCGACGTACGGCACCCCGGTCATCTCCAGCACCGACTGGAGGGTGCCGTCCTCGCCGTACGGGCCGTGCAGGGTCGGGAAGACCACGTCCGCCGACCGCAGTCGGTCCACCGCCGCGAAGACGTTGACCGGGGCGTCGGTGCCGAAGACCCACTCCCCCGACCTGGTGATCAACACTTGCTCCGGCCGGTACCGGGCCGGGTCCAGGTTCGCCAGTACGCTCGCCGCCGACTTGCGGGAGACCTCGTGTTCCCCGCTGCGCCCGCCGGTCACGACCGCGACCCTCAGCGTCGAATCAGACATGCACCCGCTCCCGTCCAGTGTTCTGCTGTTCCGACCGCACCGGCAGGTAGCGACGGGCCACCCGGGCACCGATGCCGGTGAAAATCTCGTGCGGGTTGGTCCCGGCCCACCCCGCCCAGTCGGAGACGACCGGCTCTCCCCGACCTCCGTCGCCGAAGAGCAGGACCTCGTCGCCGGTCCGGACCGGCAGGTCACCGACGTCGACGACGACCTGGTCCATGGTCACCCGGCCGGCGATCGGGCAGCGTCGGCCGCCGATCCAGACCTCGCCCCGGCCGGCGACGATACGCGGGATCCCGTCGGCGTAACCGACCGGCACCAGAGCCAGGGTGGTCGCGGCCGGTGCGACGTAGTCGTGCCCGTACGAGATTCCGGTGCCGGCCGGGACCCGCTTGGTCAGGATGACCCGGGAGCGCAGGGTCATCGCCGGCCGGAGCCCCACCTGCCGGTCCGCGCGCGGCTCCGGGCCGTACAGGGCGATGCCGACCCGGACCAGGTCGAAGTGGCTCTCGGGCAGCCCGACCAGGCCGGCCGAGTTCGCCAGGTGCCGTATCTCCGGGGTCAGTCCGCCGTCCCGGGCCAGTTCCAGCGCCCGCTCGAAGCGGCGCAGCTGGACGTCGTCCCGGGGGTCACCGGAGGTCTCGCCGCCGGCCAGATGGGACCAGACACCCCGGACCCGGATCCGGCCGAGGAGTTCGTTCGCCCGCGCCAGCCGTACCAGTTCTGGCCAGTCGGCGTCGGTCGCGCCGTTGCGGGACAGCCCGGTGTCGGCCTTGAGGTGGACCTCCGCCCGCCGGCCGACCCGGCCGGCGGCGGCGGCGACCCCCCGCAGGTGCGCGACGGAGGCGACCGAGAGGTCGACCCCGGCGGCGATGGCCGGTCCGAAGTCCTCGTCCGGTGCGTGCAGCCAACTGAGCACCGGCGCGCCGATCCCGGCCGCGCGCAGGGTCAGCGCCTCCGCCTGGGAGGTCACGCCGAGCCACCGCGCCCCGGCGTTCAGCGTGGTCCGGGCGACCTCCAGAAAACCGTGACCGAACGCGTCCGCCTTCACCACGGCCAGCAGATCGGCGCCGGTGAGGCTGGCCAGGACCCGGGTGTTGTGCGCGATCGCGTCAAGATCGACAACCGCCTCCGCGAGCGGCGGCAGCGTCAACTCTCCCCCGATGTTGATCACGTTGAGTGAGCCTAGAAGGAGGTTGTGTGGATTCTGTGAAGACCGGGTGCGGTAGTGATGTGAGCCTCGGCACCGGCTAGCCTGCCGGGATGACCCCGTCCGAGGCCAGGGAGCTGGCCGCCGTGGTGTTGGAGCGCCTCGCCCCGCGACTGCCGGAACTCGCCGCGTCGGGCGGCACACGGCGCCGGGATACCCCGATCCACCAGCTCTACGCCCTGGTCGCGGAACGGCTCCGCGCCATGGACGAGCAGGACGCCCTCACCGAACTGGCCCGGGATCCCCGGAACGACTCGCTGGTCAGGCGCCTGCTGGCCAGCGCGGCTGCCGATGACGCAGCGTACGCGACCGCACTCGCCGCCGCCGTCGCCGCCCTCCCGGCCGGGGCGGCACCGGCTCCCCGGTCGGCGGGACGATCCGCCTCGGACGGGGAGACGTCGGCTCCGGGCGCAGCCGAAGGATCCGCCCCGGACCGGGACGGCAACGGTCCCGACCGGCCGGCGCGGGAACGCCGCCCTCGTCGGCTGGGCGTCTGGATCGCCCTGGCCGCCCTCGGCGTACTCGCCGCGGTCGGCTTCCTCGTCGTCCGCTCCGTCGTCGACAACCTCACCAACGCCGGCGGGCTGAACGCGCGGTCGACCTGTACGGAGTACCGACAGGCGCCGCCCGAGGAGCGGGTGGCGGCGATCCGGCAGATCGGGCTCGCCAAGGGCGTCTCCGGGGTCGACAGCCCGCTGGTGATGACCGCGATCGACCAACTCTGCGAGACCCAGCCCGAGGCGGCGATCGGCGACCTGATCGGCCGGCTGGGGTGAGGAACCGGGGCCCGCACGCCACGCACGGGCCCCGGTGGACCACGTCAGGTGACGTCCCGGCGCATCGGCAGCGCCACGGCGAGCAGCGCCGCGACGGTCGCGTACCCGGCGAGCAGCACTCCACCGAGCAGCGGTGACATCAGTCGGACCGGTGTGTCGCCGAGTTCCACGGCGGCGGCGTCGAGCACGTAGCTGAACCCGGTGAGCGCGGCGGTCGCCCCGGCGGGCAGGAACGGGTAGAACCAACCCGCCCCCGGGACCAGTACCAGCAGCGGTTCGAGCAGGTAGAAGTAGCCGAGCACCGCCGCGAGCGCCGCGGCCTGGTTACGGAGCAGCGCGCCGATCCCGACTCCGATCAGCATGTGCACCGCCAGGGTGAGCGCCAGCCTGCCGAACAGTTCCAGGACCGTCCCGGTGGGCAGCCCCAGGGTGAGGTCCCGGGCCGCCGCCCCGGTGAGGAGGACGGCCGCGCCGGTGGCGGTGAGCGTCAGCCCGTACGCCAGGCCGTAGCCGGTGTACGCGACGAGCTTTGCCAGCAGCACCCGCCAACGCCGGGGTGCGAACAGGAAGGTCACGTCGATGGTCCGGTGCCGGTATTCCGAGGTGACGGCGAGCGTACCGAGTACCACCGGAACGAACACGGTGTAACCGATCAGACCGACCACCCCCTGGACCCCGGCAGCGGTGTCGAGGCCGGGCATCGGCTGGTCGAGGTTCTCCGGGCCGAGCAGGGTCAGCAGCCCGACCAGCACACCCCCGGTGAGGACGGCGACCACCAGCGCCACCGCCCAGAGCCGGGTGGCGAGGAGTCGGCGGAACTCGGCGTCGATCAGGCGGATCATCATGCTTCCCCTCCGGTGGTCGACCAGGTCGACCCCTCGACGGTCAACTTCAGGAAGAGTTGTTCGAGGCTCTGGTGCCCGCCGACGAGTTCGGCGAGCGGGCCGGCGGTCACCTTGCGGCCGCGTCGGATCAGCACCACGTCGTCGACCAACTGTTCGACCTCGCTCAGCAGGTGGCTGGAGACGAGGACGGTGCGCCCCTCCCGGGCCAGCCCACGGAGGAAGCCGCGCAGCCAGGCGGTGCCCTCCGGGTCGAGGCCGTTGCCCGGTTCGTCGAGCAGCAGTACGCCGGGGTCGCCGAGCAGGGCGGTGGCCAGACTGAGGCGCTGCCGCATTCCGGTGGAGAATCCGCCGGTACGGCGGTCCGCCGCTTCGGTCAGCCCGAGCAGCCGGAGCAGTTCGTCGACCCGGCGGTCGGGATAGCCGCCCATCGCCGCGTACGTGCGCAGGTGGGCCCGGGCGGTGTGGCCGGGGTGGAACGCCGAGTCGGCGAAGACCGCGCCGACCGTGGCGGAGGGCCGGGGCAGGTCACGGTACCGGCGGCCGCCGATAGTCGCGCCGCCCGAGGTGGGTGTGACCAGGTCGAGGATGGCCCGCATGGTGGTGGTCTTGCCCGCCCCGTTCGGGCCGAGGAAGCCGGTGACGGCGCCCGGGCGGACGGTGAAACTGAGGTCCTGTACGGCGGTGACCGCCCCGAACCGTTTGGTCAGCCGGGACACCTCCACGGCCAGGTGGTCGGCGCTCATGCCCGCGCTCCGGGTGTGGTGCGCCGGGTGATGGCCCGGGCCAGCCCGACCGCCTCCGGGGTGGAGACGAGCACCTCGTCGAACCTGCCGTCGACGTCGGTCCGGTCGATCCGCAGCCGCAGGCCGGGTACGCCGCGCCGGGCGTGCACCAGCTGGCGGGAACGACCGAACAGGCCCCACACACCGATCTTCGTGTGGCCGGCGACCGTGAGGCCCCGACGCGGGCCACGGGCCAGGCGCAGCGGGTGGTCGACGTACTCCACCTGCCGGACGGCACGCAGCGGCACCCGCAACCTCCGCCGGCCGAGCCAGAGCCGCTCCATGCCCGTGAAGTCGAAGATCACTTCCTCGTTGCCGACCACGATCGTCGCCATCAGCCCACCGTCCTGTCGGTCGGGGTCGACGACGTCCCACGCCGTCGACCCTCGGCTATCTGTTCTATAAGTTGTATAGCAGAGGACCACAACATCTTGTCAACTCATGCCGCTCTGTTCTATAACTTATGGAACAGAGCGAGGACGGGGGCAACGTGATCATCGAAGTGGACCCGCACAGCGAGGTCCCGATCTACCAGCAACTCCGGGACCGGGTGGTCGAGGCGATCGCTACCGGGGCGCTCCGGGCCGGGGACCCCCTGCCCTCCACCCGCGCGCTGGCCACCGACTTCGGCATCAACTTCCACACCGTCAACAAGGCCTACGACCTGCTCCGCCAGCAGGGCCTGCTCCGGATCAACCGCAAGTCCGGCGCGGTCGTGCTCCGGGACGGCGACTCCGGACCGCCGACGCCCGGATTCGTCCCGGAGTGGACCGCCCGGGCCACCACCCTGCTCGCCGAGGCCACCGCCCACGGGCTGGGCCGGGAGGAGCTTCTCGAACTCTGCCGCTCGGTGCTCGACGGGTTCGACAGCGGCCCGGACCGGGTGTCGACGGGCCCCACCAGAAAGGGAGACGAGCGATGACCGCGACGTTCATCGGGCCGCTCACGGCCCTGTTCCTGGTCGCCGGTTCCGCCTGGACGATGCCGTCCGTGCAGCGCCCCACCCTGCCCTTCGGGGTGCGGGTACCCGTCCAACGGGCCGGTGACGACGCCATCGCCGAGCAGGTCCGCGCGTTCCGGACCCGGGTCGCGGGGGCCGGGCTGCTCGCGCTGATCGCCACCATCACCCTCGGCACCGTCTTCAGCACCGCCGAGGAGGAGACCCTGGCGCTGATCGGCAGCGCGCCGACGGTCGCCCTGCTGCTTCTGGTCGCCCTCTTCTATCTGCGGGCGCGGCGGGCGATCCTGCGGGTCAAGACGACCGACGACTGGTACGGCGGCCTCGCCCAGCGGGTCGCGGTGGACACCT
The DNA here is from genome assembly GCF_036422035.1 of Plantactinospora sonchi. Classification (NCBI taxonomy): domain Bacteria; kingdom Bacillati; phylum Actinomycetota; class Actinomycetes; order Micromonosporales; family Micromonosporaceae; genus Plantactinospora; species Plantactinospora sonchi. The sequence goes on along the minus strand of NZ_JAZGQK010000002.1, from coordinate 78,848 downwards.
CGCTGCGTACCCGGTCGGAGCGGTTCCCCTGGGCCTGGACGCTGCCCGCACTGCTGACCCTGCTCGGCACCCTGGCCGTCGGGATCGTGCTCTACCCCGACATGCCGGCGCGGATACCCATGCGTACCACCGGCCTGGAGGTCCACGCGTGGCAGCCCAAGTCCCCCTGGGTGGTCGGCCTGCCGGTGACAATCGGCCTGTTCACCACCGCCCTCGTCATCGGGCTGCTCGCCTGGTCCTACCGGTCCCGGGCCGACCTGGAACCCTCCGCTCCGGTCCGCTCGGCGGCCCAGCACCGGCTCTTCCTCCAGCGGATCGGCCGGGCCCTGCTGCTCTTCACCGCCGGCATGAACGCCGCCATGCTGTTCGCCTTCGTCCCGATCTGGCAGGGACGGACGCCCGGTGTCGCGGCGATGACCGGCCTGATGCTGGTCTGTCTGCTCAGCACCGCCTACCTGATCATCGTGGGGGTGCGCACCGGCCAGGGCGGCAGCCGCATCCTCGCCGACGAGCAGGGTACGGAGCGGCCGGATGCCGCACACTTCGATGACGACCGGTACTGGCGGTTCGTCGGTCTCTGCTACGTCAACCGCGAGGACCCGGCGATCCTGGTGCAGAAGCGGGTCGGCCTCGGCTGGACCTTCAACTTCGGCAACCCCCGCAGCTATCTGGTGCTGGCCGGGATTCTCGTCATCACCGCGCTGATCGTCCTCGTTCCGGTCCTGGCCTAGCCGGGGCCGGAGACGGCCCAGCCGCGGATCGGGGACGGCCCAGCCGCAGGCCGGAGACGGGCGTGGGGGGGGGGGGGGGGGGGGGGGCCCCCCCCCCCCCGCCCCCCCCCCGGGGGGGGCCCCCCCCCCGCCGCGGGGGGGGGGGGGGGGGGGCGGGGGGCGGGCAGCGCCCCCCCCCCACCACCGGTCAAGCTCCGGTTCGTCGCCCCTGTCCGGGGCGGCGAACCCTCATCGTCGTTCGTCAGGCCCCGGCACGGGCCCGACCGTCGTTCGTCAGGCCGCCGCCAGTCCCTCGGCCCGGGCCAGCTCACGCAGCCGACCCAGCGCCTGGATCTCCAGCTGCCGGATCCGTTCCCGGGAGAGCGAGAACCGCGAGGCGACCTCGGTCAGCGAGTGCTCCCGGCCGTCCTCCAGGCCGTACCGGGCCCGCATGATGCCGGCCGACCGGTCGTCGAGGTGGTTGAGCAGCCCCTCGATCCGCTGCCGCTCCAGCCCGGTCAGCACGATCTCCTCCGGCGACGGGGCGTCGCTGTCCGCGACCAGGTCGCCGAGGTTGGTGTCGCCGTCGTCCCCGACCGGGGTGTCCAGCGAGACCGTGTCCTGCGACCAGCGGACCAGCTCGTGGACCCGCTCCACCGGCACGCCCAGGGCGGCCGCGATCTGCTCCGGCTCCGGGTCGGAGCCGAGCTCACGGGTCAGCTGCCGGGCCACGTTGCGCATCCGGTTGACGTCCTCGACCAGGTGCACCGGCAGCCGTACGGTCCGCTCCTGCTGGGCGATGGCCCGGCTGATCGCCTGACGGATCCACCAGGTGGCGTACGTCGAGAACTTGTAACCCCGCTCGTAGTCGAACTTCTCGACCGCCCGGACCAGACCGGTGTTGCCCTCCTGGATCAGGTCGAGCATCGGCATGCCGGAACGGACGTACCGGCGGGCGATCGACACGACCAGCCGGAGATTGGCGCGGATGAACAGGTCTTTCGCACGCTCTCCCTCGGCCACGAGCCGCCGGAGTTCCGCGTGGCTGACACCCTCGGGGACCCGGTCCTCGTCGAGCAGGTGCTCAGCGTAAAGGCCGGCCTCGATGGCCTTGGAGAGGTCGACCTCGGCGGCGGCGTCGAGCAGCGGTGTGCGGGAGATCTCGTGCAGGTACACGCCAACCAGGTCGCGCTCCTCGGCAACCTCGTCGGTCCGCATCACGATCTTCTTCTCCACGTTCCCCACGGTCCCCTCGTCGTTCTTCCCGGTGGACGCCCGGGCTCCTGCTCCTGCCGTCCCCACGTTCATCAGCCCCTCCCCCGTAACTTCCGCTGTGCCCCGCGGTGCTGACACCTACACAACAGTTGAGACGCGTTGGGGATTCCAACTCGTGAGTCGAAAGTGTCACGAATGCCTGAGTAGTTGCTGAAAGCACGATCGACGTTTGCTGTCAGTCGTCCCGATCGGGTGAGTCGGAACCGGCAACGCCACAGCTACGGGGCTTGCGTCGACTCGCGCCCAGGTATCGCACCATCGCCACACAACGACACACAGCGATCCAGGTCACCAGGTTGCTGCGATTCTCGTCACGCTTCGATACACGTACGGCACGGCTGGTCGGTTCACCCCGCCGCACCAGGATTACCCCTCCGCCCGGGCAACAATCCGCAGCCCCGATCCAGTCCCGGGTCGGTTGTCCGACGGCGCCGGACCGTCACCCGGGGCGCGCGACGGGACACCGGAGGCCCGGACGGGACACCGACGACCGTCGACGCCGACGGTTCCCCGGGGAACTCAGCCGGCGAGCAGGGCGAGAGCTCCCCGGACCTGGTTGGCCGACCGGTCGAGGGCGGCCCGGGCGTCCGCGATGGCCGCTCCGGAGAGCATTGCCACCAGTGCGGCCTTCAGGTCACCGTCGGCCTCGGTCAGCGCCCGCTGGGCGACCTCCTCGGGACAGCCGGTCGCCTCCATCAGGATGGAGATCATCCGGCCCCGCAACTTGGCGTTGGTGGCCACCATGTCGATCATGAGGTTGGAGTAGACCCGGCCCAGTCGGACCATCGCGGCGGTGGAGAACGCGTTCAGGACGAGTTTCTGGGCGGTCGCGGCCTTCATCCGGGTCGAACCGGTCACCACCTCCGGTCCGGTGTCGACCCCGATGAAGACGGTCACCGTACGCGCCGCGGCCGCATGCGGATCGGCGCAGAGCAGGACCGTGTCGGCGCCCATTCCGGTCGCACTCCGCAGGGCGCCCAGGACGTACGGGGTACGTCCACTCGCGGCCAGGCCGACCACCAGGTCACCGGGTCGGACACAGTCCCGGGCCTCGGCCTCGCCGCCGACCTCGTCGTCCTCGGCGTCCTCCACGGCCCGCAGCATCGCGCCCGGTCCACCGGCCAGGTGGGCGCAGAACCACCGGTCCGGGGCGTTGAAGGTCGGTGCCAGTTCGGCGGCGTCGAGCAGACCGAGCCGTCCCGAGGTCCCGGCGCCGAAGTAGTGCACCCGCCGTCCGGCACGCAACGCCGTCACCGCGAGGTCGACCGCGACGACCAGCTCGTCCAGGACGTTCGCGACGGCCGCCGGAACCCGCCGGTCGTCCTCGTTGATCACCCTGAGCACGTCCCGGGTGGACATCAGGTCGAGATCCGTGCTGCGCGGGTTGCGTCGCTCGGTCGGTGCGGAGACCCGTGCCACGGCACGTCCGCCCGGCCCCGGGTAGGACGACCCCGCGTCAGATTCCGGACGCGGGGTCGCGGGTGGCGCGCCGGGCTCGACCCGTCCGGTCGTCATGTCCGCCCTCCCGCGCGTCGGCCTCCGCCGAGTCCCTTGCCCATGCCATCGCCCCGCTTCGCTCGCATCCGCCGCACCGAGCCTCAGGACCGCCGCCGATTGACCCGGTGCGGTTGCACGGCCTCCGCGGTGACCTCGAGCGCCTTCCTGGCCCGGGCACGGTTGCGGGCCGCCACGCCCACGAAGAGGCAGTCGACGACCGTCAACTGGGCGAGCCGGCTGGCCATCGCCCCGGACCGGTACGTCGTCTCCCGGGCCGCCGTGGTGAGCACGAAGTCCGCGACATCGGTGATCGGCGAGCGGGGGAAGTTGGTCAGCGCGACCGTGGTGGCGCCGCGCGCCCGGGCCTGCTCCAGCACCTCGACCGCGTCCAGCGTGGTGCCGGTGTGCGAGATGCCCATCGCGACGTCGCCCTTGCCGAGCAGCGCGGCCGAGGTGAGCGCGGTGTGCACGTCCGGAAAGTAGAAGGCGGTGCGGCCGATCCGGTGCAGTTTCTGCTGGAAGTCGGAGGCGACGAAGCCGCTCGCCCCGGCGCCGTAGATCTCGATCCGGCCGGCGTTGTTGATCGCCTCGACCACCTGCTCGCAGACGGCCGGGTCGAGTTGCTCGGCGGTCTCCTCCACGGCCCGCGCGTCGCTGAACGCGATGGTCGCGATGATCTGCGCCAGGTCGGCGCCGGGCGGGATGTCACCGCCGACGACCCGGGCGTCCGGCGGTTCGACCCGGCGGGCGGCCTCGGCGGCGAGCCGGATCCGCAGCTGTGGGTAGCCCTCCATGCCGACCGATCGGCAGAACCGGATGACGGTGGCCTCGGAGGTTTCGGCGGCGGTCGCGAGGTCGGTGATGGTGCGACGGGCGGCGTCCGCGGGATCGGCCACGACGAGTCTGGCGACCCGCTGCTCGGCGGGCGACAGGGACGGGAGCAGGCCGCTGATGTGCACGATCAGCCCACCCGTCTCGTGACTCGCAGAAACCTTCGCAGTCTTCACCACGGATGAAACTTACTTTCATGAAGGCGGGAGCGTCAACCATGACGCGCTACACCTGCGAAAGTACGCCCGACCGGTGGGAAATTGCGGCCGGTCAGTCCAGCCGAGCGTGCCGATCGCGCGACACGTTCGTCGTACCCGGACCGCCGAGCCGCCCGGTCGAACGCCATCCGGATGAATCGTCCTCGATCGATAGGTTACGCCCGACGACGAACCCGGTCGCACGACGGCCGGTCCACCGGGCCGCCACCGGCCGGGCCGATACCGTTGGGCCCATGGTAGATCGCACTGTGTTCGTCACCGGCAGCACCGGTGGCCTCGGCGGCGCCGTCACCGCCGCGTTCCTGGCCACCGGCTGGCGGGTGGTCGTACCGGTGCGGTCGGACGACCGCGAACCACCGACGGCGCCGGGCGCCGGTCTGACGGGGTCGAACGGCACGACGGCGGAGGCCGGGCCGGAATCGGTGGGTGGCGCGCCGGTCCGGGTCGTCGCGGACCTCACCCGCCCCGACCAGGTGGCCCGCGCGGTCGCCGTCGCCGCGGGCGACCCGGCCGCGCCACTGCGCGCGGTGGTCAACCTGGTCGGCGGGTACGCCGCCGCCGGCCGGATCCACGAGACCCCGCTCGACGACTTCGAGCACATGATCAGCCTCAACCTGCGTCCGACGTACCTGGTCACCCAGCAGGCGCTGCCGCACCTGGTCGAGGCCGGCGGCGGAGCGATCGTCTGCGTCTCCTCGCGGGCGGCGCTCGCCCCGTTCCCCGGCGCCGCCGGTTACGTGACCGCGAAGGCCGCCGTGCTCGCGTTCGCCTCGGCGGTGGCGGTGGAGTACCGACAGGCCGGCATCCGCTGCAACACGGTGGTACCGAGCGTCATCGATACCCCGGCCAACCGCGCGGCACAGCCCACCGCGGACCACTCCCGCTGGGTGGCGCCGGCCGAGATCGCCGGGGTGATTCGTTTTCTGGCCAGTGACGATTCCGCGCCGACGAGTGGCGCGACCATTCCGGTCTACGGGCGGGCCTGAACGCAGCCTCGCGCCCGGAGAGATCCTCGGCGACGTCCCGGTCCGGCTCCTCCCGCCCGTGCGGAGCGCCGGTGGGCCCCGCGCCGGGTGCCGCCGAAGTGGACCGTGCGGGCGGCGGACCGTGCGCCGACGAACCGGGCCGGACCGGACCGGACCCGGCCGGGCCGTGTCCCACCTGCCCCGGGCCCGATCCCGCGGCGGAGCCGGCCGGGCCGGATCGGGCCGGCCCCACCCCGGACGGGCCGTGTTCCGGCGGCAGCCAGTCCCGCAGGCCGGCCAGGATCGCCGCGGTCACCTCGTCCGGCGGTCGGTTGGCGTCCACCACGACAAAGTCGGCGTACTCCGGCAGGGAGCGGTACGCGGCCACCCCGGCGGCCAGGTACTCGATGCTCTCGTGGTCGGTGCCCCGGGCCTCGATCCGCTGGTACGCCTCCCCCGGCTCGACGTCGAGCAGGAACGTGACGTCAGGCGGCGGGAAGATCCGGTACAGCACCCGGGCCAGTCCCTCCCAGCGCCGGCCGCCGCCGTGTGCCCGGATGCTGGCGTACTGGCAGACGGCGTACCGGTCCATCATCGCGATCTGCGAACCGAGCCGGGAGCGGACCAGCGCCCGCGCGATCGCCAGCCAGCGCAGCACCGACTCGGCGAGCAGCATCCCGTCGCGGCCCAGCAGCCGCTGCGCGTCCCGGCGGCCCACCTTGCGGGCCAGCCGGCTGAGCCAGCGCCGCCCGCCGGCGTTCTGCCAGTACGTCGCCGGCAGACCCGCCTCGGTCAGGATGTCCGCCAGACGGTGCGCCTGGGTGGTTTTACCCGATCCGTCGATCCCGACCAGGGCCACGGTCCGCAGCCGTCCCCCGCCTTGCCGCTCCTGCAGAGTCCGGGCCACCCTCAGCACGGTACCCGGCGACGGCACCCGGCGGCGCGATCCGCGTTTCCGGCAGGCGTTCGCGGGGGTGGATGAGAGCCGGTCCGGGACCTCCCGTACCGGCCCAGGTGTGAACGAACGGAATGCCGGGTAACGGTAAATCTCCATCCCACCGACCAGTTGCCCGCATACTCACCGACCCGGGAGAACAGATGGAGCACAGCGGCGACGAGACCCTGCTTGCCACCCTGAAACGGGTCGCCGCCGTCCTGAAGCAGTCCGAGATTCCGTTCGCCCTCGGCGGCAGCTTCGCCGTGTACGCGCACGGCGGCCACTCCAGTGACCACGACGTCGACTTCCTGATCCGGGAACAGGACGTGGAGGGCGCCCTGGAGGCGTTGGTCGAGGCGGGGTTCACCGCCGAGCGGCCCCCGGAGGACTGGCTCGTCAAGGTCTGGGACAACGACCGGATGGTGGACCTGATCCACCGGCCGATCGAGACCCCGGTGACCGACGAGACCTTCCGGGACACCGTGGTACGACCGGTGGACGCCATCCACATGCCGGTGCTCTCCGCGACCCACCTGATGGTGCACAAGTTGCTGAGCTTCTCTCAGCACTACTGCGACTTCGCCCGTGGGCTGCCACTGGCCCGTTCCCTGCGCGAGCAGATCGACTGGGACCGGGTCCGCAAGGAGACGGCGCACTCCCCCTACGCCGAGGCCTTCCTGGTGCTGCTGGACCGCCTGGAGGTCGTGACGTACAACAGCCCGGTCGACGAGGGCCGGGCACCGGTCGCCGCGACACCGGCCGGTACGGCGGGTCAGCGGCGGGGCGGGGAAGAGGAGGAGGTAGTGGCGTGAACCGACAACCGGGCAGCGGCGAGGAGCCACCCGACGACTATCTGGAGGCGGCGATCCAACGGCTGCTCACCGAGCACACCGAGGTCGCCGAGCAGGGCCTGACCGTGACCCGCCGCGACCACTCGCTGGTGGTCTGCGGCGAGGTGGAGAGCGCCCAGCGGCGTGAGGAGATCCTCCGACTGGTGTTGGAGCACTTTCCCCAGCTGCCCGTCACGGTCGACATCGGACTGATCCGCACCCAGGCGCCGACCGAGGTGGAGGAGTTGCGGTGAGGGAGGCGACGACATGGTGATTCGGATCGCCGCGGTCGGCGACGTACACATGGACCAGGACGTGGTCGGTCGGTTCCGGCCGGCCCTGGAACAGTTGCCGGACAGCGCGGACGTGCTGCTGCTGGCCGGCGACCTGACCCGGCACGGGACCGAGCGTGAGGCCCGGTGCGTGGCGACGGAGTTCGGCAACCTCGGGGTGCCGGTGGTCGCGGTGCTCGGCAACCACGACTACCACTGCGACGAGGTCCCGGCGGTGATCCGGGTGCTGGAGGATGCCGGGATCGTCGTACTGGAGGGGACGAACCTGGTGCTGGAGTGCGGCGGGACCCGGCTCGGGATCGCCGGTGCGAAGGGCTTCGGCGGCGGGTTCGCCGGGCGCTGCGCGAGCGAGTTCGGCGAGCCGGAGATGAAGGCGTTCATCCGTACCACCCAGGGCGTCGCCGACCAGCTCGGGGTGGCCCTGCGCGAGATGGACTGCGACGTACGGGTGGCGCTGACCCACTACGCGCCGGTCCCGGACACCCTCGCCGGGGAGCCCCTGGAGATCTATCCGTTCCTCGGCTCGTACCTGCTCGGGCAGGCGATCGACTCGGCACCGACCGAGCTCGCCCTGCACGGGCACGCGCACGCCGGCAGCGAGCGCGGTACCACGCCGGGCGGGGTGCGGGTACGTAACGTGGCTCACCCCGTGATCAAGCAGGCGTACAGCGTGTTTCACCTGCATGCGCCCTTTGCGGGCGCGAACGGGAAGGTTTCCGCGATCAGCGGTTCGGGTAGTTCCTGACGCATGGAATTACTGCTCTGGATTCTCGCAGTCGTACTGGTGGTCGCCGGCGTCATGGCGCTGTTCCGGCGGCAGCTCCTCTGGGGCATCGTGCTGATCATCGTCGGCCTGCTCGTCGGGCCGTTCGGGGTCAGCGTCTTCAGCGGTTAGCCCGGGGCCGACGCAGTGCCGCGCCGGCCCATCGAACTGACCTACATCCCTCCGATCAACAACCCTCAGAACCAACCGGGGTCGTCCGGTCCGGGTCTTCGTCCTCCCCCTGAAGACCCCGGCCGACGACCCCGGTTCACGTTTCCCACCCCCGCCTCGGCGGGCTGTCGTACGTCTCAGCAGCGGGGTACGCCCGGGATGAAGCCGTCGTAGCCGGTGAGCACGTACGCGTCGGCGATGAACCGGCCACTGCCGATCCGGTCCCAGATGTTGCTGGTGCCGTAGGTGCCGGTCACCGTCGTACCGGTGGTCTGGCACTGGATGGTGACCCGGGTGCCGTCGGCGACGGTGCCGACCGAGGAGTGGCCCGTGCCCGGGCCGGAGCGGACGGTGAGCGCGGTGCCCGAGGTGTTCACCGTGCCGGTGCCGGCGCCGCCGCCCGAGCAGCCGTTGTCGCTGGTGTAGTTCCGGGTGCCCCAGTAGAGCGCCAGGCCGCCGTTGAACCGGACCTGGATGTCCGAGCCGTTGAGCCGCTGCTCGTAGTGCAGGTGCGGGCCGGTGGAGCCGCCGGTGGTGCCGACGTACCCGATGACGGTGCCGTACCCGACGGAGCGGCCGACGGCGGTGTTGAAGCTGCTGAGGTGGGCGTAGTACGTGGTGTAGCCGCCCCCGTGGTTGATCCGGACGTACTTGCCGTAGCTGGTGCCGCCGAGGTCGGTGACCACGTCGACGGTGCCGGGGGCGCTGGCCACGACCGGGTCGCCCTGGTCGTCGGTGCGGTTGAAGTCGACCGCGTACGCCGGGCTGTGATTGCTGCGCGTCTGCCCGGACCAGGTCTGGTTACAGGGGAAGGGCACCTTGAACGTCGGCGCCGCGGCCGCCGGTGAGGCGGGCACCAGCACCGTCGCGGCCACCAGCAGACCGGCGCCGACGAGGGCGAACAGGCGGGAACGCATCCATGACCTCCCACGGAGAAAGTTTTCCATGTCTCCATGGATCGTGGCAGAAAACTTCAATGGACGGAAGAGCGACCTCCGGCGTGCGGGCGACCGGACCCGGAGCCGATCCGGTATACCTGGACGCCATGGCCTCGCCGACGTACCTCAGATCCATGCCCCTGCACGCCATCACCGAGGTGTACGGGGAAGCCGGCCTGCGCGACCGGTTCGGACTGGAGGTCGAGCGCTTCGACCCGGCGCAGCGGGACCGGCTGGGCGCGGCACTGGACCTGGCCGCGAATCTGCACCGGGACGACCGGCGGGTCCGGGAGCCCTACCTCAACCACCTGCTCCGGGTGGCGATCCGGATCATCGTGTACTACCGGGTCACCGACGTCGACGTGATCGTCGCGGCACTGCTGCACGACGCGGTCGAGGACCATCCGGCGGAACTCGCCGGCCTGCCCGCCGACACGCCGCGCCAGACCGCGACCGAGGCGGCGCTGGCCGAGGTGGCGCGGCGGTTCAACCCCCGGGTCGCCCGACTCGTCGCCGCGGTCACCAACCCCGAGTACGCCCCGGACCGCGACCGTGACGAGCAGTACCGCGCGCACCTGGCCGAGAGCCTGGAACGGGAGCCCTGGGCCCGGGTGATCAAAATTTCCGACTTCACCGACAACGGGGTCGGCGTGATCCACACCACCGGCGACAAGGTGCCCCGGTCAGCCCGCAAGTACCGCCCGCTGGTGCCGCTGATGCGTGACCTGGTCGGCCGCCCGGACACCCCGTTGGACGCCGAGGCCCGGACCCACATCCTGGGCCAGTTGGACCTGGCCGAACAGCGCTTCGCCGCCATCCTGGACGGTCCGGAGGTCGCCCGCACCTCGGCCGGCGACTGACGACCCGGAAGCCTGTCAGGCTGTGCGGCATGGACGTACGCCTCGAACCCTGGTCGGAATCGGCGCTCGACCTCCTGCGCCGGATCAACACCCCGCAGATGCGTCGACACGTCGGTGGCCCGGAGTCGGAGGAGAAGCTGATCGCGCGGCACCGCCGGTACCTCGCCATGCCGGCGACCGGCCGAGGCCGCATGTTCGCCGTACTGCTCGACGACGAGATGGTCGGCAGCATCGCCTACCACCAGCGTGACTGGCGGGGTCAGCAGATCTACGAGACCGGCTGGAACGTCCTGCCGCCCTTCCAGGGCCGGGGCATCGCCGCCGCGGCCGGTACCGCGCTGATCACCATCGTCCGGGAGGCTGCGCGCCGCGCCGACGCACCGCACAGCCTGCACGCGTTTCCCTCGGTCGAGAACGCCCCCTCCAACGCCCTCTGCCGCCGCCTCGGCTTCACCCTGCTCGGCCCCTGCGATTTCGAGTACCCACCGGGCAGCGGCTCTCTGCTGCGCAGCAACGACTGGCGCATCGACCTCCGCAACTCCTGCCAACTGCCGGGAGAATAGTCGGCGGAGCCATACGACTGCGCCTCTCAAGGAGATGGACGGTCGGACGACTGCCAATATGGGCGGCGGGTGGACGATCCCACTACAGGGTCGAAATCTACGAAGAATGCCTCGCGGAGGGGACGGCCGCCATTCTCTGGAGCGGTCCGTCCCCACGCGAGAACGTCGAATAGACAGAAGCACCCGATCGACTGCCGAGGCGCAATTCGGCGCAGTCGGGTGTTCAGCCCATGCGCAGGGATTCGGTGGGCAGGGTGCGGGTGCCGGTCGCGGTGTCGATGTCGACGCGGCTGGCGGTGGGCTCCCCACGTTCCGCGGGCCACCAGGCGCCCCAGATGCCGCCCTGGACGGTGGCCGTGATCCGCAGTTCGTTGCCGAGCACGATGGTCACACCGGTGACGTCGGGGCCGGCCATCCCGTACAGCTGGTAGGCCTGCAGGGAGTGGCTGCCCGTCTCCCCCTCGGACAGTGGAAGTTCGTCGCCTCCGGCGACGATGACCTCACCCGCCGCCGGTGGCTGGACCGCTTCGTCTGTGGTGTTGACCCACATCCTGCTCAGCCCGTCGGCGCGGATCCCGGACAGGGCGATGAAGGGGTCGGCGGATGTGCCTGATCCGAGAGCGATGTCGACGCAGTAGGTGATGTCGCCTCTGCGGTCGACCAGGGCCGTGCGCCCGGCGGCGTCCGACCGGCGCGCGCCGACGCCTTCGATGCCGACCGCGCCGACCTTCAGATCGCTGCACGCCGAGGCCCAGGTCTCGATGTCCTCGTCGCTGGCGGTACCGCCCGGCGCGGTGGCCGGGACGGCGGTCCAGCTGGCGTAGCTCGGTGGCGCGGCCGGGTCGGCGGTGACCATGACGGCGACGGTGACCGCGACAGCCGCCGCGGCAGCCGTCCCGAAGGCTGCCCGACGCACGACCGGACGCCGCCACGGCTGGGGCCGCGGCTCGTGCGGCGCCACGGGCTGCCGCCGGCTGGTGCCGGCCTGCTCCACGAGCAGCGCGCGCAGGGCGTCTCGTCGCCGGGGATCCATGGGCGTGAGGGTGGAGGTCATCACAGCTCCCTTGCGGGCGTGGAGATTGACGGGGCCGGCCGACGACCGGAGGCCGCCTCGACCGGTTGGGAGACGGCCGCCTGCAACCGGGCACGGGCCCGGGACAGGCGCGAGCGAACCGTGCCGACCGGCACGCCCAGGGCGACGGCGGCGGCGGAGTAGTCCAACCGCTGCCATACGCAGAGGGTGAGCACGTCCTGCTCCGCCGGTCGTAACCCCGCGAAGGCAGCACGCAGCCGTGCCAGGTGCCGCTCGTCGTCGACACGTCCGGCGACGGCATCGGCATGGTCGGGTTCGATGGTCACCGGGGGCAGCCTGGCCAGCGCGCGGCGGTGGCGCAGGCTGGTCCGCCAGCGGTTCTGCAGGGTGCGCCGGGCGATGCCGTACAGCCAGGGCAGGGCCTGGCCGTCGACGAGCTCGATGTCCGACCGGCGCCGCCAGGCCTCCAGGAAGACGACGGACAACAGGTCGTCGGCGGCGTCCAGACTGCCGGTACGGCGGGCGCAGTAGGCCCGCACCGCCTCACCGTGACGATCGAACAGGACGCCGAAGCACTCCGGCTCGCCGTCCTGGGCCCGCCGCCACAGCTCGCCATCGCTGGCCGTGGCCATGTCCGCGATCTCGCTCATACCCCCTCTATGACCACACCCGGCGGCGGGTTCCCGATCCTGGCGCATGGATCCAAACTTCCGACTGGTCCGGGACACCCGTTCCCGAGTGCCCCGGCCGGGTCGACGGCCGCCCGGCGGCCACAGTGGAGTCACTGTCCGTCGCGCCGACGGAACCGCAGGCAATGAGCAGGTTTCCGAATCGTTACGCCGTCGTGCCTCGGTGGGGCTGGACGCCCGTGAGTGCAAGCGCTTACATGTGGTGACGCCCACAGTCCGGCACGGGGGCCGAGGCTCCCGGCATGCCGGCCCGAAAGGAGGACTACATGGCGGTCCAGTCCAGAAGACCACGCCAGGCCCTCGCGATCGCCGGTGTGCTGGCTCTGGCCATCGGCGTAGGCGCCTGTTCCGGCGACAGCGAGAGCGGGCTCGACCCGGATTCCCCGGAATGTGCCCCGTACGCGAACTACCAGGGCAACGAGGGCGAGGTGTCGATCTACGCCTCGATCCGGGACGCCGAGGCCGACCTGCTCCAGCAGTCGTGGAAGCAGTTCGAGGACTGCACCGGCATCGAGATCAATTACGAGGGCAGCGGCGAGTTCGAGGCCCAGCTCCAGGTCAAGGCCGACGGCGGCAACCCGCCGGACATCGCCTTCATCCCGCAGCCCGGCCTGCTCGCCCGGTTCGCCGAGGCCGGCAAGCTGAAGCCGATGCCCGCTGACCTGAAGACCATCGCCGACGCCAACTACCCGGCCGACTGGCTCAAGTACGCCACGGTCGGCGGACAGGCGTACGGCACCCCGCTCGGCGCCAACGTGAAGTCGTTCGTCTGGTACTCGCCGAAGGCGTTCGCGGAGAAGGGCTACAAGGTCCCGACCACGTGGGCGGAAATGATCTCGATCAGTGACCAGATCGCCGGCGACGACCAGAAGCCGTGGTGCGTCGGGCTGGAGTCGGGTGAGGCCACCGGCTGGCCGGCCACCGACTGGATCGAGGACCTGATGCTGCGTACGCAGTCGCCGGAGGTCTACGACCAGTGGACCACGCACGGCATCCCGTTCAACGACCCGCGTGTCGTGACGGCGGTGGACCAGGCCGGCTCGATCCTCAAGAACCCGAAGTACGTCAACGGCGGCTACGGCGACGTGAAGAGCCTGACCTCCACCTCGTTCCAGGAGGGCGGCCTGCCGATCCTGCAGGGCCAGTGCTGGATGCACCGGCAGGCGAACTTCTACGCCAACTACCTGCCGGAGGGCACCAAGATCGGCCCGGACGGCGACATCTACGCGTTCTACTTCCCGGCCGTCGACCCGGCCAAGGGCAAGCCGGTGCTCGGCGGTGGCGAGTTCACCGTCGCGTTCACCGACGGGCCGGCCGTGCAGGCGGTTCGCCGCTACCTGGCTTCCGGTGAGTACGCCAACTCCCGTGCCGCGCTCGGCAACTGGATCACGCCGAACAACAAGCTCGACGTGAGCAAGGTCGAGCAGGCGGTCGACAAGCTCTCCATGGAGGTGCTGCTCGACAAGTCCGCGGTCTTCCGGTTCGACGGCTCGGACCTGATGCCGGCCGCGGTCGGCTCCGGCACCCTGTGGAAGGGCATGATCGACTGGATCAACGGCAAGGACACCAAGAGCACCCTGGACTTCGTCGAGGGCTCCTGGCCGCAGTGACACCCGGGGCGGTCCGGTCCGGCAGCGGGCCGGACCGCCCGGTTCTCCCCTGTCCCCGCCGTAGGCACCCGATCCGCTGGAGACGCTGATGGAGTTCGCCGACGAGGCACCGAAGCTGCTGATGCTGCTGTACGGCCTGCTCGCCTTCGCGGTGGTGGTCGGTGGCCTGCTGGTGCTGCTCGACGTCGTACCGTCCTGGTTCGCCCGGCGCCGTGAGGCGGCGCTCCTCGCGGCCTCGACCGCCCACAGCCGGGTGCCCGGCGGTGCCACGACCGGCGAGCCCGCCACCGGGGACACCGCGCCGGGCGGGATCGCGACCGGCGAACCGGCGGCTGACCCACCACCGGCCGCCGCCGAGGCGGCCGGCACCCCGCCCCGACGTCGACGTTCGGTGGTCAACCGCCGGGAGGGCGGTCTCGGACTCTTCTTCCTGCTGCCGACCCTGCTGCTGCTCGCCGTCGGGCTGATCGTCCCGGCGATCCGCACCGTCCTGCTGTCCTTCATGGACGGCGGCAGGCGGAACTGGGTCGGGCTGCGCAACTACACCTGGATGTTCGCCCAGGACGAGATCTTCCAGGTGCTCACCAACACCCTGATCTGGGTGATCGTGGTACCGCTGGTGGCCACCGCGATCGGTCTCATCTACGCGGTGCTGGTCGACCGGGCCCGCTTCGAGTCGGCGGCGAAAGCGCTGATCTTCATGCCGATGGCCATCTCGTTCGTCGGCGCCAGCATCATCTGGCGGTTCGTCTACGCCTACCGCTCCGGCGAGTACGACCAGATCGGTCTGCTCAACCAGATCTGGGTGACGTTCGGCGGCGAGCCCCAGCAGTGGCTGCAGAACCCGCCGCTCAACACGTTCCTGCTGATCGTGATCATGATCTGGATCCAGGCCGGTCTGGCCATGGTGGTGCTCTCGGCGGCGATCAAGGCGATCCCGGCCGACATCATCGAGGCGGCCCGGCTCGACGGGGTCAACCCGTGGCAGATGTTCTGGAAGATCACCCTGCCGAGCATCCGGCCCGCGCTGATCGTCGTGGTGGTCGCCGTCTCGATCGCCACGCTCAAGGTCTTCGACATCGTCCGGACCACCACCAACGGCAACTACGACACCGGCGTGATCGCGAACGAGATGTACAACCAGGCGTTCCGGTTCGGCCAGACCGGCCAGGGCTCGGCCCTGGCGGTGTTCCTCTTCGTCCTGGTGATCCCACTGGTGATCTACCAGATCCGCAACCTGCGCAAGCAGCGGGAGGTTTGAGATGACCGCCACGACACCTCCCGCCACGGTCGGCATCCCGACCCCGTCCTCCGTACCGGCCAGCGCCGCCGGCCGGGTGCGCAAACGGCTGAACACCCCGGTCGCGACGATCGTCTCGGTCCTCATCGCGGTGCTCTGGACCCTGCCGACCTTCGGCCTGTTCATCTCCTCGCTGCGCCCCGAGGACGAGATCAAGACCACCGGGTGGTGGACCGCCTTCACCAACCCCTCGTTCACCCTGGACAACTACCAGGAGGTGCTGTTCGGCCGGTCGGCGATGTCCGGGCAGCTGGCCAGCTACTTCGTCAACTCGCTGGTGATCACGATCCCGTCGGTGCTCTTCCCGCTGGCCTTCGCCGCACTGGCCGCGTACGCGCTGGCCTGGATCAACTTCCGGGGCCGGGACTGGGTCTACATCGGCATCTTCGCGCTGCAGATCGTGCCGCTGCAGATGGCGCTGGTGCCACTGCTCAGCTTCTTCTCCGAGGGCGTCAACCTGGGCGGCGTCACCCTGCTGCCAGCCTGGGACCTCAGCAACGAGGAGAAGTTCGTCCAGGTCTGGTTCGCGCACACCTGTTTCGCCCTGCCGTTCGCGGTCTTCCTGCTGCACAACTTCGTGTCCCAGCTGCCGAAGGACCTGATGGAGGCGGCCCGGGTGGACGGTGCCAGCCATCCGAAGATCTTCCGCTCGATCGTGCTGCCGCTGATCGTGCCGGCCCTGGCCGCCTTCGCGATCTTCCAGTTCCTCTGGGTCTGGAACGACCTGCTGGTGGCGTTGATCTTCGCGGGTGGCAGCAAGGAGGTCGCTCCGCTGACCGTACGGCTGGCCGAGCTGGCCGGCACCCGGGCCAGTGAGTGGCAACGCCTCACCTCCGGTGCGTTCGTCTCCATCGTCGTACCGCTGATCGTGTTCCTGTCCCTGCAGCGCTACTTCGTGCGCGGCCTGCTCGCCGGCGGCGTGAAGGGCTGACCTCCGGCGGCACGGCCGGCGCCAGCGCCCCGGCCGAGAGATGACACGTTGACCAGAATCGACGACGTCGCCCGGCTGGCGGGGGTCTCCACCGCCACCGTCTCCCGGGCGCTACGTGGGCTCCCGACGGTCTCCGAGGCAACCCGGCGGCGGGTACGACTCGCCGCCGAGCAGCTCGGCTACACCGCCTCGCCCAGCGCCTCCCGGCTGGCCGGGGGCAAGACCGGCACGGTCGCCGTGCTGGTGCCCCGGATCGGCGCCTGGTTCCCCGGCGTGGTGGTCGACGCCGCCGAGGAGCTGCTCCGGCCGGCCGGATACGACCTGCTGCTGCACCACGTCGGCGGGCCGGACCACGCCCGGCAGCGGTTGCCCCGAACCGCCGACCTGCCCAAGCGGGTCGACGCGGTGCTGCTGGTCGGCACCCCGGCGCTGGTCAGCGCCGCGCCCGTGTTCGCCGCGCCGGAGTACGGCGGACGTGCCCGGGCCCTGCCCGGGGTGACGGTCGCGGCGGGCGCGCCGGTCCCCGGATGGTCGAGCGTCGGGATCGACGACGTGGCCGCCGCGCGGATCGCCACCGAACACCTGCTGACCCTCGGCCACCGGCGGATCGTCTGTCTCTCCGGTGACCCCGCCGACCAGTTCACCCACCCGGGGGACCTGGACCGGCGCTGGGGCTACCGGGAGGCGATGCAGGCCGCCGGGACACCACCGGAGGCGATCGTGGAGGTGGTGGCCCGGGGCGGAGTGGACGGCGGCCGTCAGGCGACCGCAAGCCTGCTCGCCCGGCCCGGACCGACCCCCACCGCGATCATGGCCACCTGCGACGAGATGGCGATGGGTGCCCTCGTCGCGCTGCGCCGGGCCGGGCTGCGGGTGCCCGCGGACGTCAGCGTGATCGGGGTCGACGGTCACGAGTTCGCCCGGATCGTCGGGCTGACCACGGTCGCGCAGCCCGCCGCCGAGTTGGGCCGGCTCGCCGTCGGTACGCTGCTGGACCGGCTCGCCGGCCGGAGCCGCGGCGACGGCGTACCGGAGCGGCACATCCTGCCCACCCGGCTGGTCCTGCGGGATTCGACGGCCCCGCCCCGGGAAAACTGAAGTACGGCATCCGGTACGCACCCTGGGAGAGCGCCCTGAACACCGTTGACACGACCTCCGCTTCCGACCCGAACGCCGCCTCGGAGACCACCGTCGGCGCCCCCGCCCCGGACGGTCCCGACAGCCCGCCGGGCGACCGCTGGTGGCGGCACGGCGTCATCTACCAGATCTATCCGCGCTCGTACGCCGACTCCGACGGCGACGGTGTCGGGGACCTGCCCGGCATCACCGCCCGACTGGACCACCTGGTCGAGTTGGGTGTCGACGCGGTGTGGCTGTCGCCGTTCTACCCGTCGCCCCAGGCCGACGCCGGGTACGACGTCGCCGACTACCGCGACGTCGACCCGCTCTTCGGCACCCTCGCGGACGCCGACGCCCTCCTCGACGCGGCCCGGGCGCGGGGACTGCGGGTCATCGTCGACCTGGTCCCCAACCACACCTCGGCGGCCCATCCCTGGTTCAGCGCGGCGCTGGGCGAGGGGCCGACCGGAACCGCCCGACAGCGTTACGTCTTCCGGGACGGTCGCGGCCCGGACGGCGCGGAGCCGCCGAACGACTGGCGGAGCGTGTTCGGCGGCCCGGCCTGGACCCGGGTCATCGAGCCGGACGGCCGGCCCGGACAGTGGTACCTGCACCTGTTCGACGCCGGCCAGCCGGACCTGAACTGGGACCACCCCGAGGTACGCGAGGAGTTCCGCGACATCCTGCGGTTCTGGCTCGACCGGGGGGTCGACGGGTTCCGGGTCGACGTCGCGCACGGCCTGGTGAAGCAGGCCGACCTGGCGGACTGGCACGAGCCGCAGGAGATCCTCTCCGGCCCGGAGATCGACCGGCCCCGGCCGCCGATGTGGGACCAGGACGGGGTGCACGAGATCTACCGGGACTGGCGGCGGGTGCTGGACGGGTATCCGGGTGAGCGGGTGCTGGTCGCGGAGGCCTGGGTGGAGCCCGCCGAGCGGCTGGCCGCGTACATCCGGCCGGACGAGATGCACCAGGCGTTCAACTTCGAGTACCTGCTCGCCGCCTGGACCGCTCCGGCCCAGTACGCGGTGATCACCCGTTCCCTGGAGGCGAGCGCGGCGGTCGGCGCCCCCACCACCTGGGTGCTCTCCAACCACGACGTGATCCGGCACGCGAGCCGGCTGGCCCTGCCGGTCGGCACGCCCCGGCCGAACGGCATCGGCATCGGTGACTGGCAGCCGGATCCCGCGCTCGGCCTGCGCCGGGCCCGGGCGGCCAGCCTGCTGATGCTCTCGCTGCCCGGCTCGGCGTACCTGTACCAGGGTGAGGAGCTGGGGCTGCCGGAGCACACCACCCTGCCGGACGAGTTCCGCCAGGACCCGACGTGGCAGCGCAGCGGACACACCGAGCGTGGTCGGGACGGTTGTCGGGTGCCGATCCCGTGGGAGGCGGACGCCCCCTCGTACGGCTTCGGGCCGGGTGACGCGAGCTGGTTGCCGCAGCCGGAGGTCTGGGCCGAGTACGCGTTGGACCGGCAGCGGGGGGTGGCCGGCTCGACGTACGAAATGTACCGGCACGCCCTGCGGCTACGCCGTGAACTGCGGCTCGGCGCCGGCAGCGTGTACTGGCTGGAGAGCCCGGACGAGGTGCTGTGCTTCCGCAACGGCCGGCTGCGGGTACTGACCAACTTCGGCGCGGCGGCGGTGCCGCTGCCGGAGGGGGCGGAGCTGGTACACGCCAGCGGCCCGCTGGACACCGATGGTCGGGTGCCGACCGACGTCACGGTCTGGTTCCTGATCGCCGAGGACACCCCGGCCTGATCGGGGTCGGGGCCGGATGAGAGGTCGGGCCGGATGGGAGGTGGGGGCCGGATGGGAGGTGGGGGCCGGATGGGAGGTGGGGGCCGGATCACCCACTCTGGGCGGTCAGGCTTGATCCCGTCGTGGGCGATCCGGCCCCGACCCTGACGTCCCTCCGACTCCGGGCGGTCAGGCTTGATCCCGTCGTGGGCGATCCGGCCCCGACCCCGGCGTCCGCCCGGGTCGGGGCGGGTGCTGGTCCGGTACCACCTCCTCGGCGCGGTCAGTGAGCAGTTCGTGGACCCCCTGGATGTCATTGGGCGCGGTACGTGAGGCGAGCCAGTACATGATGCCGGTGGGGATGAAGAACAGCTGGAACGCGGCCAGTCCGACGGCGAAGTTCAGCGGCGGCGGGAAGGCCGACCGCAGCGCCTGGGCGGCCACCCCGATCAGCCCGTTGCCGAGCGCGCGGCCGGCGCCGTTCACGAGGTTGCCGAGGCTGTAGACCGTGCCCCGGTGCTCCGGCGGGTTGACGTCGGCGATCAGGGCGAACCAGTTCGGCGAGTTCGCCGAGGTCAGGCCGAGCGCGACCAGGGCGGTCAGCAGGCTGAACCCGACCGTCGGCTCGGTGAGCACACTGCCGAGCACGGCGAGCACCACGGTGCCCGCCGAGGCGCCGTCCGGCACGTCGATCCGGATCGGCACAAAAAAGAGCACGAGGTAGAACGGCACGGCGGCGAGCACACCGATCGCCGCGACCATGGCCCGGCCCCGGGGCGTACGCCGTTGCACGGCGTCGCCGATCAGTCCGCCGACAATGGAGAGCACCCCGCCGAGCTGGAACAGTACGGCGAAGACACTGCCGACCACGGTGGCGGTGGCGGTGGAGAACCCCTGGTCCTCGGCGCGTTCCCGGAACAGTGCCGGCAGCCAGACCAGCGACCCGAACGCCACCTGCGCGGTGAGCCCCTGCAGGATGAGCCAGCGGTTGGTCCGCCGGCCCAGGATCGCCGGCAGGTCGGACCGGCTGATCCGGTAGTCGTAGTCGCCGCCGGCGGCCAGCGCCCCGGTCAGTTCCGGCTCGCTCTGGCCGCGCCGGATGTCGTAGGTCAGCAGGTAGGCCAGGGTCGCCGCCACCCCGACCGCACTGAGCAGCAGGAACGGCCGTCGCCAGTCGTGGGCGCCGAGGATGCCGCCGACCAGGGTGCCGGCCAACGTGCCGACCCCCTGGGAGAGTCCCCAGAAGCTCAGCACCAGACCCCGACGGCGGGGCGTGACCAGGTCGGTGACCACGGAGAAGCCCACCGAGCCGACCGCGCCCAGCCCGATCGCGGCCACCACCTGGGCGGCGAGAAACACCGGGTACGTCGGGGCGACTCCGCTGCCGGCGGTGCCGGCGGCCCAGAGCAGGGTGCCGATCATGAGCAGTCGCTTGCGGTTGCTCCGGTCCCCGACGTAGGCCCAGCCGACCGCGGCGAGCGCGCTGACCAGGAAGCTGGCCGCAGTGACCAGTCCGACCGCCGCCCGGTCGACACCCAGGTCGGGGGCGATGGAGTCGTACAGCGGCGGCACCAGCCCGATGGCGACGTTGTCCAGCGAGGCGAGGATGACAAACACCGCGACGCTGTAGAACCGGTGCACCGGTCCCCCGCCGCGGGCGGGCCGCGTACCACCGTTCGGCATGTCCGGCACCTAACCAGGATCAGGTAACGCTGGGGTGACGGCCCGCCCGGGGGTGCTTTCGCGTCATCCGCAGACGAGGCGCGCCGGGAACCGTTGGCCACGACAGCGTCGGACCGTAGTGTGCACACAACCCTCTGTGACGACGCGGTCGGGGGTGGCTGGACGGCCGGTTCGGATTCCTGGAGGAGCGCGATGGAACCGACAAGAACTCACCCACGGCAGCGGTCGGCCGAGTCGACCGGAACCACCGGCGCCGGAACAGCGACCACCGACGGTGATCCGGCCACGTCCGCCGAACCGGACGCCCTGCCGGAGCTGGCCCACGCCGAGTGGATGCGGCACAGCTACGCGTTCGCCGAGACCAGTTTCTGGGCGGTGGCCCGCCAGCTGCCCACGATCGTCCGGGAGGCGGCCGGCCTCGCCTGGCAGGTGAGCCGGCTCGACACCCTGGCCGCGATCGGGCTGAACGTCGTCGCCGGCGTGATGATCACGTTTGGGCTGCTCGCCACCAGCACCGTACTGCGGGAACTCTTCGCCTCCGCGCCCACCCCGGACCGGATCCGGGCCGCCGCGCCGGGCCTGGCCGTGGCCGCGCTGGCGGTGATGGCCAAGGGCGGTCTGACCATCGCCGCCGGCTGGGCGCAGGCCCGCCTCGTTCCCCAGATCAACTACCAGGTCGAGCTGCGACTCTTCGAGGCGACCACGGCGGTCGAGCTGGCCGCGTTCGACGACGCCGGCTTCGCCGAGGAGATGGACCGGGCCCGGGACCGGGGGATCTACGAGGCGACCTCGATCGTCAACCACACCGTCGACCTGATCACCGGCGTGGTCGGGGTGGCGGCCACTGCGGCGGCGGTCGCGGTGATCCAACCCCTGCTGCTGCCCTGCCTGCTGATCGCGGCGGTGCCCGCCGCGATCACCGCCGTCCGGATCGCCCGCCGCGAGTACCTCGCACTGCTGGCCCGACTCACCAGACGACGCCGGATGTGGATGCTCGCGCACCTGATGGCGAACCGGCACACCGCGGTCGAGGTGCGGACGTACCAGATGCGGGGCTTCCTGGTCGGTGAGTACCGACGGGTGATGCGGTTGGAGACCGCCGCGCAGTTGATGCTGGTCAAGTCCCAGACGTCGAGCCGGGTGACCGGTGCGTCACTCACCGGCCTGGCCACCTTCGCCGTCTACGCCGTACTCGGCTGGTTGTTGCTGGCCGGGGTGGTTCCGTTGGCCGCCGCCGCCACCGCGCTGCTCGCCCTCCAAGCCGCCCGAACCAGCCTGAACACCACCATCTACGCGACCAACTCGCTCTACGAGGACGCGCTCTACTACCGGGACTTCCTGACCTTCGTGCAACGGGCCGAGGGCAGGACTCCAGCCGGCGGCGGCGAACAGGTCGTCGGCTTCGAGCGGATCGACGTCGAGGAGGTCAGCCTGAGCTATCCCGACACCGAGCAGCCCGCCGTGGACAAGGTCAGCCTCACCGTACGCCGGGGCGAGGTGATCGCCCTGGTCGGCGAGAACGGCTCCGGCAAGACCACACTGGCCAAACTGCTCGCCAACCTCTACCAGCCCACCAGCGGCACCATCCGGTGGGACGGCGTCGACGTGGCCGCCCTGGATCCGGCGAGCGTCCGGTCACACGTCGCCGTGCTGAGCCAGGACTGGTGGAAGTTCCCGTTCACCGCGCGGCAGAACATCGCCGTCGGGCGGCACGACCGACCGGACGGCGACGGGCCGACGGTGGTACAGGCGGCGGAGGCCGCCTCGGCACACGACCTGGTCACCGGCCTGCCGCACGGGTACGACACGCTGCTCGACCGGAGCTTCAAGGACGGACACGACCTCTCCGGCGGCCAGTGGCAGCGGCTGGTCGCCGCCCGGGGCCTCTACCGGGACGGGCGGTTGCTGATCTGCGACGAGCCCTCCGCGGCCCTGGACGCCCGGGCCGAGCACGCCCTGTTCCAGCAGTTCCGTCGGCATCCCGAGCGGGCGGTCGTCCTGATCACACACCGGCTGGCGAACGTGCGGCACGCCGACCGGATCTACGTCCTGCGGGACGGGCGGCTGATCGAGGAGGGCAACCACGACCAGCTCATGGTCGCCGGTGGGCTCTACCACGAACTCTTCGAACTCCAGGCCAGCGGCTACGCGGCGCGGGACTGACCGGTGGTCCGGCCGGCGGTGCGGTCGTCAGTGACCGGCGGTGCCGGTCAGGATCGCGGTGACGGCGGTCGCGTCGGTCCGATCCTGGTTGCTCAGCATGACAACCCGCCGGTCGGAGCGCGCCGACCAGGCATCGAACGCCCTGAACCCGGCGTTCTCGCCGGAGTGGTGCACCCATTCCTCCCCGGCCAGCGAACCGAGGAACCAGCCGTACCCGTAGCCGCTCTCGTCGGTGCCGCGACCGGTGGCGGCGTGCCTGGCGACCATCAGCCGGCGGGTCTCCGGCCCGAGCGGGTGGCCGGCCGACCGGCTGTCGCCGTCCCCGTCAGGGCGTACGGCGGCCAGCCAGGTCTGCATGTCGCCGACCGTGGACCAGACGTCCCCGGCGCCCATGCCGACCACGTCCAGCTCGAACGAGCGCACCGGCTCGTCGTCGAGGTACCCCCGCGCCAGGTCGTCGCGGCCGTGCGGCATCCCGGCGAAGGTCCGGGTCATGCCGAGCGGGGTGAAGACCATCCGGTCCAGGTAGTCCCGGTACGGCTCGTCGGCGGCCCGCTGCACGAGGTGGGCGAGGAGTACGAATCCGGGGCTGCTGTAGTGCCAGCCGGCGCCCGCCACGAACAGCGGCGGTACGTCCGCGAACACCCGCAGCAGCTCGTCAGGGTCCATCGGCGCGGTCAGGTCGAGCATCGGATACTCCCGCCAGTGCCCGATGCCGGAGGTGTGCGCCAGCAGGTGGTGGGTGGTGATGCCACGCCAGCTCTCCGGGCTGCCGGCGAACCATCGGTCGAGCGGGTCGTCGAGGCCGAGCGCACCCCGTTCGACCAGCTGGAGCACTGCCGTGGCGGTGATCTGCTTGCTGACCGAGGCGAGCTGGAACCGGGTCCGTGCCGAGCACGGTGTCCCGGCGGTCGCGTCGGCGAGCCCGTGGTGGGTCTCCAGCAGCACCGACTCCCCACGCATGACGAGGACCGAGCCGGACACGGCGGGTGGGTTGGGCATCCGGCAACTCTAGGCGCTGCGGCCGAGGTCCGCACGACACCGCCGGGCGGTGCTCAGAGCGTCGCCACCAGCCCGCTGACGACGTCGGCGGCGGGGCCGGTGCGGGCCTGCCGGTAGCCGGTGCCGGCCCACAGGTGCATCAGGTCCGGCTCGTTCGCGCGGACCGCCGCGGCGCGCAGTTCCCGGGTCAGGTGGTGGATGGCCGGGTAGCCGAGCGGCGCGGACGCGTCGTGCCGGTCGATGAAGCCGTTGCGCAGCCCACGGGCCGGACGACCGGTGAAGACCCGGGTCAGTACGGTTTCGGTACGCGCGGGGTCGGCCAGCGAGTCCTTGTGCGGCTGGCTCGTCCCACACTCGTCGGTACGCAGCAGCAGTGTGCCGACCAGGACCCCGGCCGCCCCCTCGGCGACCAGCCGACGGACCCGCCCCGCGCCGTCGATCCCGCCCGCGCCCACGACCGGCAACCCGGTCGCCGCCGCGCACTCGCGGACCAGCCGCTCGACGGTGGTCGGCGGCATCGGCCGAGCCGGGTCGTGGGTGCCGCTGTGCCCGCCGGCCTCGGTGCTCTGCGCGACGATTCCGTCGACCCCGAGGTCGCGTGCGGCGAGTGCCTCGGCGACCGTCGTCACCGTGGCGAGCACCCGGGTGCCCACCCGGCGCAACGCCGTGACCGTTCCGGGGTCCGGCAGGCCGAAGGTGAAGCTGACCACCGGCACGGGCGTGGCGAGCAGCAGGTCCAGCTTGTCCCGCCAGTGGTCGTCGTCCTCGACCAGTGGCGTGTTCGCCAGGTCCAGTCCGTACGGCTCGCCCTCGGGGGCGAGTTCGCGGGCGTACCGGCGGAACTCCGGCTCGCTGATGCCGCCCGGGTCGGGCACGAAGACGTTGACCCCGAACGGCGTACCGGCCCGGTGCAGCGTGGCCAGTTCGGTGGCGACCGCCGCCGGGGTCTTGTAGCCGGCGGCCAGGAAGGCGAACCCACCGGCGTCCGCGACCGCCGACACCAGCGCGGGCGTGCTGCCTCCGCCGGCCATGGGAGCGCCGATGACCGGCAGCTCACTGTCGAACAACCGCGTCCACGGCGCCGTCATCCGACACCGTTCCCGTCCGGGCGACCATCGTTCACGAGCCGAGTATGCCGGGACGGTCAGGCGGTGGCGGCGGGATGCCGGCGCAGGGTGGCCGCGACCACCGCCATCATCGCCAGTACCAGGGCGGCGAAGCCGACCAGCGAGGTGGGCAGTGGCACGCCGAGCCGGGTGGCGACGCCGATGCCGAGCACCGGGAGCGCGAGACCGACGTACGCGGTCAGGAAGACCCCGGCGATCGCCTCGCCCCGGGCGTGGCTCGGGGCCAGCATGGCGGCCGTGCCCAGGCTCCCCTTGAGCAGTACGCCGGCGCCGCCGCCGGCGATCAGCCCACCGGCCAGGAACCCGGCCGGGGAGGAGAGCAGCACTCCCGCCGCCAGCACGACCACGCCGAGCGTGGTCGCCGGGATGCCGATGGTGAGTTGGCGGGCCGGCGCGACCCGGCCCAGGAGAAGCTGGGCGACGGTCGCCGCGCCGAATACCCCGAACGCGGCCAGCCCGGCCACCACCGGCGAGGTCTGCCCGATCCCGGCGAGGAAGCTCGGGGCGAGCGAGGTGAACAGGCCGAGGATCGCGAAGAGCCCGAAGGCGGCCCCGGCGACCGCGAAGTAACGGATCCGTTCGGTGGCCGGCACGGCGATCCGCTGCGGCCGGTACGGCTGGCCGTCCTTGCGGTCCGCCGGCACGGTCTCCGGCACCAGGAACAGTCCGATGGCCGAGCCGACGAGCAGGACCAGGAAGAGCAGGTACGGCACGGTCAGTTTGCCGTCGACGTGCTGGGCGAGCAGGCCGGCGACCAGTGGGCCGATGGCGAGGCCGCCGAGGTTGGCGGCGGTGGCGACCAGTCCGGCGCGCAGCGGTGGCGCGTCGGGGCGGGCGACGGCGTGCAACTCGGCGAGGTGTGCGGTGGCGGTGGCGGTGATCATGCCGATGCCGAAGCCGGTGATGACCCGGGCGAGGACCAGGCCGGGCAGGTCCGGCCAGAGCAGGAAGACGACCGCGGCGACCACCTCCAGCAGGATCGCCGGCACCAGTACGCGGCGCCGGCCGAGCCAGTCGGAGACGTGTCCGGCCAGGAAGAGGCTGACCACCACGCCGACGGCGTACGCGGCGAAGGCGACGGTCACCATCGTGGTGGAGAAGTGGTCGCGTTGCCGGTAGAGGGTCCAGAGCGGGGTCGGTGCGGTGGAGAAGGCCATCGCGACGACAAAGGCGAAAGCGACGATCCAGAATCCGGCCCGGTGCCGGACGATCGACGGTGTCGACGGTACGGGCGGCGGTGCCGCTGCCGACACGGCCGGCCGTACGTCGATGACCTGCGAAACCACGTTTTCTCTCCTAGCCAGGGGTTGAGCCACCGCTCGACGATGCCTCAGCCAACCCAGCATGAACAACGATTGTTTGTGCTAGCTTCCATCTGAGTCAGAGATGGAAGGGGCGTCGGCGTGGAACTGCGTCACCTGGAGGTCTTCCTGGCGATCGCCGAGGAGGGCACCCTCACCGCCGCAGGTGACCGGCTCCGCCTCGTTCAGTCGGGGGTCAGCAGCACCCTGCGGGCGCTGGAGGCGGAACTCGGCGCCGCACTGTTCACCCGTACCGCCCGTCGGGCGGTGCTCACCGACGCGGGCCGCGCCCTGCTGCCGGAGGCACGTACCACC
Organism: Plantactinospora sonchi; assembly: GCF_036422035.1. NCBI lineage: Bacteria > Bacillati > Actinomycetota > Actinomycetes > Micromonosporales > Micromonosporaceae > Plantactinospora > Plantactinospora sonchi. The sequence continues at coordinate 51,985 of NZ_JAZGQK010000002.1, read as the reverse complement.
CTCGCCGCCGCCGCGACCGCCCGGCAGGCCGTCCGGGAGGCCCAGGCCGGGCTGCGCGGGCCGCTGGCGGTCGGCACCATGACCACGATGCAGCCGCTCGACCTGCCCCGACTGCTCGGCCGGTTCCAGTCACGCCATCCAGCGGTCACGGTCAGCATGCGGGCCTTCCCCGACGGATCGGTGGGCCTCGTCCGCGCCCTCACCGAAGGTGAACTTGATGTGGCATTCGTATCAGTCAACGGACCACCGCCGCCCGGGGTGACGGTCCGCCAACTGACCCGGGTTCCGCTGCAGCTCATCATGCCGCCGGACCACCCGCTCGGCGCCGTGCCGGACGTCTCTCTCGCCGAACTCGCCGGCGACCGCTGGATCGACTCCCCGCTCGGCTTCGGCAACCGGTCGGTGGTGGACGAGGCGTTCGCCCGCGCGGCACTGCTCCGCTCGATCACCCTGGAGATCGCCGACGTGACCTCGATCCCGGCGTACGTACAGGCGGGGCTCGGGGTGGCACTGGTCCCGGCCACCATTCCGCTGGACGACAGCCGACTGGCCCCGCAGCGGCTGCGCGGCGAGGCACTGTACTGGTCGATGTCGCTGGCCACGGCGGACGGCCCGATCCGACGGCGGGTGGTCACCACCTTCGTCGAGGCCGTCGAGGAGGAACTGGCGCTCAGCACGTCCTGACCGGGACGCGACCCGGGGGCGGAACCGCCCCCGGCACGCCGGTCCGCGTCCCTACAGCGGCGGCGCCACGTCCCGGCGCTCCTCGACCCTGCGGTACTCGGTCGGCTCCGCCGTGGTGACCACCGAGCGACGCCGGCCCCAGATCACGGTGGTCATGATCAGGCCGAGCACCCCGGCGCCCATCAGGATCCAGCCCACGACGTCCAGGTCGAGGCCACCGAGGCTGGCGTTCAACGCGAAGGTGAGGATCGCGCCGAGTGCGATCAGGAAGATGCTGGTGCCGATACCCATGACAGGCCTCCTTGGGGGTTCCTTGGCTGTCCCCGTGCTGCTACCCGATCGCCGTCCTGCTCAATCACCGGGCCGCTGAGCCGGCCCCCCGGTGTGGCGAGGACAACCGTGGTTGTCGACCACCGGCGTAGCGCGGGCAGGTTCTGGGTAGCGAGGAGCGGTGGCTGCTTCCCGGGTGCTGGTGGTGGGCCAACTGGCCCGTGACCTCGTACTGACCGTGCCGGAGATGCCCGGAACGGACGATGCGGCCGACGTGGGCCAGCGACGCGAACTGCTCGGCGGCAAGGGCGCCAACCAGGCGGTCGCGCTGGGTCAACTGAGCACGGCACCGACGCTGCTCGCGGTCGTCGGCGACGACGAGGTCGCCGACCATCTGCTGGCCGGCCGGCTCGTGGTGCTCGACGGCGCTCCGGCGGACGACCGGCACCGGACGCCGCTGCTCGCGGCCGCCGACGTGCTCCGGGCCGACGACCGGGAGACCGCGCTGCTCACCGGGGTGGAGGACAACAACCCCGACCGGGTACGTGCCGCCGCCGTCGAACTGCTCGACGCAGGCCCCCGACTGCTCGCACTCGGGCTCGGGTCGGCCGGCAACCTCTTCGTGTGGCGGGACGACCGCGCCGGAACGGATCACCTGCTCGTACCGTTGAGCAGGGAGAACGTGGTCGACACCACAGGCGCCGGGGACGCTCTCACCGCGGCGCTGACCGTGGCGCTGCTCCGTGGCGAACCGCCCGGGTCGGCGGCCCGGTACGCGGTGGCCGCCGCCGGGGCGACCGTCGGTCATCCGGGCGGCCGGCCCGACCTGACCCCCGGGGCGCTGGCCGACCGGCTCGCCGAACTCGACGCCCGACTCGGCACCGGCGCGACGCCGCCGACGACAGCCGCGGACGCCCGCCGTACCTGACCACCGGATGCCCCCGAGGACGGAGACGAATGACCCGCCACCGCCCGACGCCACAGGTACCCCGCCCGCGTACCGCACCGGCCAGCGACGATCCCGACACCTGGCTGGTCCGGGAGGACCCGGTCAGCGCCGAGGAGCTGTCCGATCTGGAGTCGATTTTCGCGCTCGGCAACGGGTGGCTCGGGGTCCGGGGCGTCCTCGACGAAGGCGGCACCAGCGGCCTGCCGAGCACCTACCTGAACTCGTGCTACGAGGAACGCGAGCTGACCTACCCCGAGCAGGGGTACGCCTTCCCGGAACGCAACCAGGTCCTGATCGGGGTACCCGACGGAACGCCGCTGCGACTCTTCGTCGACGACCAGCCGCTCGACGTACGCGACGACCGGCCGGACCGGCACGAACGGGTCCTCGACCTGCGCGCCGGTACGTTGAGCCGGACGCTGCACGAGCGGGCACCGCACGGCCGGACCCCGTCCTCCGCACCGGTACGGGTGACCTGGACGCGTCTGGTCTCGCTGGTCGAGCCGGCGGTGCTGGGGATCCGCTGCGAGGTGACCGCCCTCGACCGGACGGCCCGGGTCAGGTTGCACTCGGACCTGCGGGCCAATCCGGAACTGGGCGACGCCGACGGCGACGACCCCCGGGCCCCGACGACGCTCGACCGCCCGCTGGTGGCGGAGCACCGCGTCGTCGACCGGGCGGGTGGGCTGCTGGCGCACCGGACCCGCACCAGTGGGCAGCGGGTCGCGGCGGCCGTCACCCACCTGGTCGAGACCGTCACCTCGGACGATGACCGCGAGGAGGCACCGGCCGAGGCCCGGATCGCGGTCGCCGCCGAGTCCGACCTGATCCGGACCATCGTCGAAACCGAACTGGCTCCGGGGCAGCGGCTCGTACTGACCAAGCTGGTGGCGTACGCCCACTCGGCCGACCAGCCACCCGCCGAGGCCGGCCGGCCGCACGACGGGGACCGGAAGACCGGCGGCGGACCGGTACGGCCGCACGACGGGAACGGGACCGGCGGCGGACCGGTACGGGCGGAACTGGTCGCGGCGGCGCGGGCGGCGCTCGACCGCGCGGTCGAGCGCGGCTGGGCCGGTCTGCTCGCCGATCAGCGGGCCTACCTCGACGCCTACTGGGCGGACGCGGACGTGCTGGTCGACGGCGATCCGCAGCTGCAGCAGGCGGTCCGATTCGCGCTCTTCCACCTGGTGCAGGCGGCCGCCCGGACCGGGGACCGGCCGATCCCGGCGAAGGGGCTGACCGGCAACGGCTACGACGGGCACACCATGTGGGACGCCGAGATCTTCGTCCTGCGGGTGTTGACGTACCTGCGACCGGAACTCGCGGCCGGGCCGCTGCGGTGGCGGCACGACACCCTCGACCAGGCGCGCGAGCGGGCCCGGACGCTGCGGCTGGCCGGCGCGGCCTTCCCGTGGCGGACCATCGGTGGCCGGGAGTGTTCGGGCTACTGGCCGGCCGGCACCGCCGCGCTGCACGTCAACGCCGACATCGCGGTCGCCGTGCTGCGCCACGCCACCGCCACCGGCGACCTCGGATTCCTCCGCGACACCGGGCTGGAACTGCTGGTGGAGACCGCCCGACTGTGGAGCCGGGTGGGCCACTACGACGACGCCGGCGGCTTCCACCTGCACGGCGTGACCGGACCGGACGAGTACACCGCACTGGTCAACGACAACCTCTTCACCAACCTGATGGCCCGGAAGAACCTGCTCGGCGCGGTGGAGACCGCCTGCCGGTTTCCGCAGCGGGCCCGGGAGCTCGGCGTCGAGCCGGCGGAACTGAACGCCTGGCGCGCGGCCGCCGAGGCGATGCACCTGCCGTACGACCCGAAGCGTGGAGTGCACGAGCAGTGCGCCGGGTTCACCGCACTCCCGGAGTGGGACTTCGCCGGCACCGACGCGGCCGAGTACCCGCTGCTGCTCCACTACCCGTACCTGGAGCTGTACCGCCGGCAGGTGGTCAAGCAGGCCGACGTCGTACTGGCGATGCAGGATTGCGGATCGGCGTTCACGGCCGAGGAGAAGGCCCGCAACTTCGCCTACTACGAGCGCCGTACGGTCCGGGACTCGTCGCTGTCGGCGTGCGGCCAGGCGGTCCTCGCCGCCGAACTGGGACACCTCGACCTGGCGTACGCCCTGCTCGCCGAGTCGGCCCTGCACGACCTGCACAGCCTCGGCGACCAGACCCGGGACGGGCTGCACGTCGCCGCCCTCGCCGGGGTCTGGATCGCACTGGTCGTCGGCTTCGGCGGCTTCCGCGACGAGGACGGTGGGCCGGCCTTCTCCCCCCGCCTGCCGCCGGCCCTGCACCGGATGCGGTTCGCCCTTCGCTGGCAGGGGCGCCGGATCCAGGTCACCGTCGAACCGGACGAGGTGACGTACCTGCTGGCGGCGGACGGCCCGGACGGGCTGGAACTGCGCCACCACGGGCGGCCGGTGACGCTGGTGCCCGGCCGCGCGGTGACGGTACCGCTGCCGCCGGCACCGGACCCGGGGCCGGAGCCGGCGTCGCCGCCCGGCCGGAGGCCCCGCCGCCGAAACAGCCAGGCACCGGTGGAACCCGTGACCGCCGCCCCGGCAGCGGCTCGGCGCGACCCGAGGGGAAACCGCCCCGGACGGCGGTGACGGAAGACGGTGACGGCCGTCCGGGGAGTCCGGACGGCCGTCACGTCGGGGCGTCGTTCAGCGCACCTGCGGCAGGACGTGCTTGGCGTACAGGTCGAACAGGCCCTGGTAGTGCGGACCGGTGTTGGCGACGTACACCTCGTCGAAGCCGGCCTGCCGGTACTTGTCGATCATCTCCAGGTGCGCCTCCGGATCGTTGCCGCAGACGAACGCCTTGCCCACCATCTCCTCGGTGACCAGTTCCGACGCCTGCTCGAAGTGCCGGGGAGAGGGCAGCACCTGGGACAGCTCACCCGGCACACCCGCGTTCGGCCAGCGTTCGTACGCGATCCGGGCACCCTCCGCCGCGCTGTCGGCGAAGGCGGCCTTGAACCCGGCCTGGCAGGGCTTGTCCCCGCCGCCGCCGTCCCGGAAGCGCTTGACCAGGTCGCCGTCGGGCATGGTGCTGACGTAGCCGTCGCCGATCCGGGCCGCCAGGTCGACCGCCTTCGGCCCGAAGCCGGAGACGTAGACCGCCGGTGGGGTCTCGGGCAGTGTGTAGATCCGGGCGTTCTCCACCGTGTAGTGCTTGCCGTGGTGCTCGACAAAACCGCCCTGCCAGAGCTCGCGCATCACCTCGACGGACTCCTCCAGCATCTCCAGCCGGACGTCGGCGCTCGGCCACGGGTCACCGAAGATGTGCTCGTTGAGCGCTTCGCCGGTGCCGACCCCGAGCACGAACCGGCCCTGGTGCAGTACCGCGCTGGTCGCCGCCGCCTGGGCAATGACCGCCGGATGGATCCGTACGGTGGGGCAGGTGACCGCGGTGGTCACCGGCAGCCGGCAGACCTGGCTCAACGCGCCGATCATCGACCAGACGAAGGCACTCTGCCCCTGCGCGTCCACCCACGGGTGGTAGTGGTCGGAGATCCAGAGTGCCTCGAATCCGGCCTGCTCGGCGCCACTGGCCTGTTCCAGCAGCTCGGCCGGGGTGTACTCCTCACTGGACAGGAAGTAACCGATCCGCATGCTGTCCTCCCGGGGGATGTGTCGCGGTTGCACCACATCTCCTACCCGCTACCGACGCACCGCATGTCGAACCGGTTAGGAAGGGGCCCTTTCTATACCAGAAACGACAGGAAGGGCCCCTTCCTTACCTCGTTACGGGGCGCAGCTCGTCGTGCGGTCGGCGAAGTCGGCGCACCGGAACAGCGACGGGTTCACCTGCGACGGCGGCCGCCACCTCAGCGACGCCTGCTCGTAGTCGTAGGCGAGGGCCAGCAGGTCGGCCTCGGTCCAGGCGGTGCCGAGGAAGGACATCCCGACCGGGCGACCGTTCGACGGGTCGTAGCCGATCGGCACCGCGACCGACGGGTACTGGGCGCGGGCCCCGATCCCGGCCGAGCCGCTGCCGACGAAGACGATCGCGTCCAGGTTCTCGGCGGTCAACACCGAGTCGATCCGTTCCCGGGCGGTGCTGATGCCGGTGTTTCGGTTGGTCTCGTACTCGGCCCGGGCCGCCGGGTCGGTCAGGTCGACCTCGTTGGAGGCGACGAGCTGGGTCTGGCCGAACTTGACCGAACCCTCGTCGGCGTGCGCCAGGTTCCACCGGACCACGTCGTCCAGGGTCCGCATCGGGGCGTCGCGCGGCAGCCGGGCCAGGTACGCGTTCAGGTCCCGCTTGAACTCGTAGGTCAGGATGCTCGGCGGCATGCCGCCGGTGTTCACCGTCACCGGCACCACCGTGGCGCCCTGGGCCCGGAGCACGTCGAGGGCCTCGGTGAACAGCACTCCCTGGTTGCCGGTCGGTGAGCTGGCCACGCCGATCCGCTTCCCGGCCAGCGCGGTGGTGGAGAGTGCCGACGTGTAGTCGGTGCCGACCACACCGGCGCTGGTTCCGGTGACCGGGTCCGCCGGGTCGACGCCGGTGAGCGCGGTGAGCAGCGCGGCGGCGTCGTACACGGTCCGGGTCATCGGGCCGGCGGTGTCCTGGCTGGCCGCGATCGGCACCACCCCGGTACGGCTGACCAGTCCGACCGTCGGCTTCACCCCGACCAGGGAGTTCGCCGCCGACGGGCTGAGGATCGAGCCGGAGGTCTCGGTACCGATGGTGACGGTGGCGAGCGCGGCCGCGGCCGCCGCCCCGGATCCCGAGCTGGACCCGCTCGGGGCCTGGCTGACGTCGTACGGGTTGAGCACCTGGCCGCCGAGCCCGCTGTAGCCGGACGGCATGCCGTTGGTGGTGAAGTTGGCGAACTCGGTCAGGTTGGTCTTGCCGATGATGACCGCGCCGGCCGCTCTCAACCGGGTGACCAGGAAGGCGTCCCCGGCCGGCCGGGAGTTCTCCAACGCCAGCGCGCCGGCGGTGGTCGGCAGGCCCTTGACGTCGATGTTGTCCTTGACCAGCACCGGGATGCCGTGCATCGGGCCCCGGACCCGGCCCTTGCGGCGCTCCTGGTCGGCCTGTCGCGCCTGGGCGACGGCGTCCCGGGCGACCACCCGGACCGCGTTCAGCCCCGGCCCGTTGCTGTTCAGCGTCCGGATCCGCGCCAGGTACGCCTCGACGAGTTCCTCGGAGGTGATCCGCCGGGTGGCGAGCGCGGTCTGGAGTTGGGGGATGCCGGCACGTTCGAGATCGAGCGGGAACGGCCGGTGCCGGCCGGTCGCCTCGGTGGGGGTGCCGAGGGAGGCGGTGACGACGGCGGCGACGCTGGCCAGGACGGTGGCGAGCAGCGCGACCCGGAGACCGGGTCGGGACCGGGGTGACACGGCGGATCGATGCACCTGTGCGCCTTTCCGTGGGGGTGTCCGGGCGTTCGGGTGGCCCGGAGTGGGGGTCCTCAGAGCAGACGAGCCGGGTGTTGACAGTACGAGACGGATCGATTTCAGTGCGGTAAATCGATCTTCGACGTCGGGCCGGCGATACACAACCTCGGATCGCTGCGACGTTGCCGCACACCTCCCGTGCCGCAGGTCGGCGGGAAGGTGGCGCAGACCGTGCCCGATCCTCGCCGGAGGCGTTTCAACCTGGCGGCGAAGTGGAAGTAGGGACCCGCTGCGCTCCCGGACCGGCCCGGGAACGGTCGGGGAGGTCATGATGTGGAAAGGCCCTGGGTTGGCCGCGCTGCTGACGCTGGCGCTCGGCGTCACCGGATGCGGTGGCGTCGGTGGTGGCGACGGTACGGACGGCGGCACCGGTTCCGGCTCGCTCACCACGCTCGGGTTCAGTCTGCCCGACGAGATCGCCACCACCCGGGTCGATCGGTTCAAGCAGGCACACCCGGACGTCACGGTGAACATCAGCGAGGGTGCCTTCGACGAGCAGGTGTTCCTCTCCGCGGTCGCCGACGGCAACCCGCCGGACCTGGTCTACCTGGACCGGAAACTGATCGGGACGTACGCCAGCCGAGGCTCGGTCATGCCGCTCACCGACTGCGTCAAGGACCAGGGCATCAACCTCGACCAGTACCGGCCGGCGGCCCGCGAGCAGGTGACCCTGAACGGCACGCTCTACGGCATCCCGGAGTTCTACACCGTCCGGGTCGTCTACCTGAACGAGGCGGTACTGCGGAAGGCCGGACTCAGCCCCGACCAGGTCAACCTCGCCGACTGGGCCGGACTGCCGGCGCTGGCGGACCGACTGGCCGAGGTCAGCGGCAACCGGATCAACCGGATCGGTCTCGATCCGAAGATTCCCGAGTTCCTGCCGATGTGGGCCAAGGCCAACGGAGTCGACCTGCTCTCCGCCGACGGCCGGACCGCCCGGCTCGACGACCCGAAGGTGCTGGAGGCACTGCGGACCACGGTCGAACTGATCCAGCGGCAGGGCGGCTGGGGGAAGTTCAAAGGCTTCCGGGACACCTTCGACTTCTTCGGGGCGGAGAGCCCGTTGGCCCGCGACCAGCTCGCGGTCTGGCCGATGGAGGACTGGTTCCTCAACCAGGCGGCGAAGAACACCCCGGAGGCGCAACTGCTGGTGAAGCCGTTTGTCGACCGGCAGGGCAGTCCGCTGACCATGAGCAACGGCCAGGCCTGGGCGATTCCGAAGGGCGCGAAGAACCCGGAGGCGGCGTGCGCGTTCGCCAAGGAGATGACCTCGACCGACACCTGGGTGGCGGCGGCGAAGGCCCGGGTGGAGGCCCGGAAGGCCGCCAACGCCCCGTTCACCGGCCTCTACACCGGTAACGCCGAGGCGGACCGGCGGATCATGTCCGAGGTCTACCAGCCGTCCGGCAACCCCCGGTTCGACCAGGCCGTACAGACGATCCTGTCGGTGCAGGACCACGCGTTCACCATCCCGGCCTCGCCGGCCGCCGCCGAGTTCGACAAGGCGTGGATGGACGCGGTCAACCGGGTGCTGTCGGGTCAGAACGATCCGGCCGAGGCGCTGCGCCGGGCCCAGTCGGAGGCGACCGCCGCGCTGGACCGGGCCGCGAAGTAGGCCGGTGATGAGCACCAGCAGCGTCACCGCCGCGCCGGGCGGACGGGCCACCGGGTCCGCCGTCCGGCGTCGCCACCGGAGGAGCCCGGCGGCGCGCCGCGAGGCCCGCTGGGCGTACGTCTTCATCGCGCCGTGGATCGTCGGCTTCCTGGTCTTCCAGGCCGGTCCGATGCTGGCCAGCCTCTGGCTCGGCTTCACCGAGTACGACGTGATCAACGCGCCGACCTGGACCGGGCTGGACAACTACCGGCGGATCGCCGAGGACCCGGCGGTGCTGCGCAGCCTGACCAACACGGTCTACTACACGGTGCTGCACGTGCCGCTGACCATGGCGGTCTCGCTCGGGCTGGCGATGCTGCTGCTCCGGGTCGGCCGGTTGCAGGGCTTCTTCCGGACCGTCTTCTACCTGCCGGTGATGACTCCGACGGTGGCGGTCGGGGTGCTCTTCCTGCTCCTGCTCAACACCCAGGACGGCTTGGTCAACCGGGGGCTGGCGCTGGTCGGGATCGACGGCCCGGCGTGGACCACCGATCCGGGCTGGGTGATGCCCGGGATCGTGCTGATGAGCCTCTGGAGCCTCGGCTCCACCGTGATCATCTACCTCGCCGCGTTGCAGAACGTGCCCCGCGACCTGTACGAGGCGGCGAGCCTGGACGGTGCCGGGGCGTGGTCCCGGTTCCGGCACGTGACCGTACCGATGATCTCCGGTTCGCTCTTCTTCACGCTGATCGTGAACACGATCGCCTCGCTGCAGATGTTCACCGAGGTCTACACGATGTACTTCGGCAACCGGCAGACCCAGAACGCGTTCAATTCCGACGCCGCCAGCTTCTACGTGATCCGGCTCTTCCAGGAGGCGTTCCAGTTCCTGCACATGGGGTACGCCTCGGCGATGGCCTGGCTGCTCTTCCTGGTCATCCTCGTCATCACCGTGGTCCAGGTGCGGCTCTCCCGCCGGTTCGTCTACTACGAGGGAGAGGACCGATGAGCGACACCGTGGTCCGCAGCGGTGCGGACCCCGTCGTACCGGGATTCAGTCCGGCGCCGCCGGGTCCGTCCGAGCCGGCCGGACGGCGGCGGCCGATGTCCGACCCGGACGCGGGCCGGCCGTGGTGGCGCCGGCTGCCCTACCTGGTCGCGTTGGTCGGCGCCGCGGTGCTGTTCATGGTGCCGTTCGTCTGGCTGGTCAGCGCCTCGCTGCGTCCCCGCGAGTACGTCTTCTCCACCGGATTCCTGCCGGTCCCCTTCGCGCCGGAGAACTACGTCGACGCGTGGTCCGCCGTTCCACTGCTCACCTGGCTGGGCAACAGTGTGGTGGTGGCGGTCGCCGCGGCGGCGGCGGTCACCATCTCCAGCGCGTGGATCGCGTTCGGCTTCGCCTACTTCCGGTTCCCGGGGCGGAACATCCTCTTCGGGCTGGTGCTGGCGACCATGATGCTGCCGTTCGCGGTCACCATGATCCCGAACTACCTGATCTGGTCGGAGCTGGGACTCACCGGCACCCAGGTACCGCTCTGGGCGGGCAACCTCTTCGGCTCGGCCTTCTACATCTTCCTGATCCGGCAGTTCCTGCTCTCCCTGCCCCGGGAGTACTTCGAGGCCGCCCGGGTCGACGGCGCCAGCTATCCGCAGCTCTTCTGGCGGATGGCCTTCCCGCTGATCCGGCCGGCCCTGCTGGTCGCGTTCGTCTTCGAGTTCAAGGCGAGCTGGACCGACCTGCTGAAGCCGCTGATCTACCTGCGGGACGAGTCGCTCTTCACCCTGCCGCGCGGCCTGAAGGTGCTGCTCGACCGCTTCGGCTACGGCAGCGACCAGCAGCAGTGGGAAATCGTCCTCGCCGGGTCCGTGATCGCCACCATTCCGATGATCATCCTGTTCTTCCTGGCCCAACGGCACTTCGTCCAGGGCATCGCCACCACCGGCCGCAAGGGCTGAACACCGGACCGACGCGGCGACGACTCCGGTCCGCCCGCACCGCCGCCTGCCGCCGGCCGTCGCCCTCGGGTCTGCGGCGCTGAACCCGGCCGGTCGGCCGGCTCACCTGTTCAGGGTCCGGGTCAACCCGGCGACGACGGCGGTGGTCAGCACCCAGCCGGCGAGGACCAGCAGCGCGGCGACGTACTCGGTGGCTCCCGAGGGCTTCCAGGCGTTGTCGTGGCCCAGGTTGACGATCGGTAGCAACAGGTCGAGCGCCTGCAGCACCGGATTACGCGTCGGCGCCTCGGCCGGGTTCCGGGGCACGGACGGATCGAGGGCGAAACTGACCGCCCCGAGTACCCAGAAGCCGACCAGCCAGATACCGGCCAACCAGGTGCGGTAGCCGTACCCGACCAGCCCGTCGAGCAGGTGGCCGAGGATCCGCCCCGGCAGCCGCAGGGTGGCCCGCCGCCGTCGTTGCCGCTCCAGCAGCACCCGGCGGGCCTCCACCTCCTGCCCACCCCGCCGGTACGCCTCGGCCAACTGCTCGTACGGCTGCGGGACGTAGCCCTCGGGACTGCGCCGCAGCCAGTCCAGCCGCTGTCGGACGCTGACCGGCACCAACGGCAGCGGTTCACCCGGCCCGCCCGGTTCTCGGGCGATCAGCAGCTTGTAGGTGCAGCCGATCAGGTCGAGTTCCGGCGGCCAGGACGCCGGATAGTCGAAGATCGACTCGGCCTGTACGCCGGAGAGCCGGACCCGGCCTTCGGGCCGCTCGGCGAAGGTCAGCCAGAGACTGCGCACCTGTGCCCCGCCGAGGTTCAGCACGAAGCCGCCGGGGTTGCGCAGCCACGCGCCGGTCAGGTTGAGCTGGCTGCCGATCCGGGCATGGACCAGCAACAGCTCCCCGTGGACGGTGCAGCCGTACCGGGCGGTCAGGTTGCCGGTCACCGCCAACCGGTCACCGTCGAGCGCCACCCCGCCCGGACGGCGCAGCGTCGCCCCGTCGAGGTCGAGGTTGCCGCCGATCCGGGCGTCCCGCAGGTCCACGAGCCCGCCGACCTCGCAGCCGGCCAGGGTCAGGTCACCACGTACCTCGGCGAGCCGGGCCGACAGTCCAGGCAGCACACACCCGCGGAGGACCAGGTTCACCAGCACCGCCTCGGTCAACTCCGGTACGTCGTCGAACTCGCACCCCTCGAACCGCACCGGTACGCCGACCGAGACGTTGCGCAGGTCGAGCCGACCGACGACCCGGGCGCCCCGCAGCCGCAACGCCGCCCGGGACGGGCTTCCCGGTTCGGCGAGCAGGTCGGCCAGCACCTCGGCGCGTACCGGCCCGGCTACGTCGGTCAGGTCGACCTCGACGCCCCGGCCGAACGCCTCACGTAGCCGCCGCTCCACCGGATCCCGCCCCGACGCTCGTCTCCACACTCCAGCGAGGATGGCAGATCCCCGCTCGTCAGCGGACCCCGGGACGTGGTCGCCGTCCGAGGACCCCACTGGCTGGGTCTGTCGGCACCGGCGGTCCCGGTAGGTTGGACAGTCATGGTCACGGCCACGGACGTCCGGCACGCACTCGCCAGCCTCGCCGACCCGCGCCGGGCGGAGGCGGTGCGCCGGTTCCTGCAGATGACGCCCGGTGGGTACGGCGAGGGCGACCGGGCCATCGGTGTCTCCGTACCGGAACAGCGCAGGGTGGCCGGGCGGTACTGGCGTGACCTCTCGCTGGCCGAAACGACGGAGCTGCTGACGAGCGGTGCGCACGAGGAGAGACTGACCGCGCTCTTCATCCTGGTGCGGAAGTTCGCCAAGGGTGACGAGGAGGAGCAGGGCCGGATCTTCCGCATCGTCCTGGCCCACACCGACCGCATCAACAACTGGGACCTGGTGGACTCGTCCGCCCCGTACATCGTCGGCCCCTGGCTGATCGACAGGGACCGGAGCGTCCTGGACCGGTTGGCCGGGTCGAGCCTGTTGTGGGATCGACGGATCGCCGTCATGGCGACGTTCGCCTTCATCAGGGCCAGAGACTTCCACTGGACCTTCCGGCTGGCTGAACGGCTGCTGCACGACCCGCACGACCTCGTCCACAAGGCGGTGGGCTGGATGCTGCGTGAGGTGGGCAACCGTGACCGGGCGGCGGAGGAGGAGTTCCTGGCCCGGCACTACCGGGCCATGCCCCGGGTGATGCTGCGGTACGCGATCGAGAGGTTCGATCCGCGACGACGTGGCGAGTACCTGTCCGGCGCCGTCTAGCCGTCGGTGCCCCCCGGCCCGGGAGAGCGTGCCGTACGGGGTCAGCGCCAACTGGTGGCCAGCGACGACAGCCGCCGGCCACCAGCAGAAGCTCCCTCGTGATCGCGTTACGCCGCCGCCGTACGGTCCAGGACCAGACCCCTGGCCGCGGCGTACTGCTCGCGGATGCGCGGCACACCGTCCCCGGCGTACTCCTGAGCGCGGCCGGTGGACCAGGTGGGCGGCTGCTCCCCGCCCGCCAGTACCCAGGCGGCCTGCCGGGCGGCACCGTCGGCGACGTACTCCCCCGGCTCGGGGACCAGCACCGGGCACCCGAAGACCTCGGGCGCGATCCGGCGTACCGCCTCGGACCGGGCGCCGCCACCGACCAGGATGATCCGGTTCGCGGTCGCCCCGTGCGCCAGCATCGCGTCCAGGCCGTCGGCGAGCGCGCAGAGCATCCCCTCCACCGCCGCCCGGGCGAGGTGCGCCGGGGTTGAGGTGCGCAGGGTCAGCCCGTGCACGGCACCGGTCGCGAGTGGACGGTTCGGGGTCCGTTCCCCCTCCAGGTAGGGGACCATCACCAGGCCGTCCGCCCCGGCCGGAGCCGACAGCGCCAGCTTCGCCAGCTCGTCCAGGCTCACCCCGAGCATCGCCGCCGCCGCGTCCAGCACCCGGGCCGCGTTCAGCGTGCAGACCAGCGGCAGGAACCGCCCGGTGGCGTCCGCGAAACCGGCCACCGTCCCCGACGGGTCCGCCGCCGGGCTGTCCGCGACGCTGAACACGGTGCCGGACGTACCGATGGAGACCACCACGTCACCCGGCAGCGCGCCGACGCCCAGCGCGGCCGCCGCGTTGTCGCCGGTACCCGGCCCCAAGGGCGCGCCGTTCGGCCGCCGCCCGGCCACCTCGGCCGGCCCCAGCACCGTCGGCACCGCGAGGGTACGCCCGAACGCCCGCTCCAGCAGGTCCAACCGGTACTCGCCGGTCGCCGGGGACCAGTAACCCGTTCCGCTCGCGTCACCCCGGTCGGTGCGCAGCGCGTCGAGCCCGGAGGCGCCCCCCAGCCGCCAGGTCAACCAGTCGTGCGGCAGGCACACCGCCACCACCCGTGCCGCGTTCTCCGGCTCGTGCCGGGCCAGCCAGCGCAGCTTGGTGATGGTGAAACTGGCGACCGGCACGCTGCCGACCGCGTCCGCCCAGGCCCGCCCGCCGCTCTCACCCCCACCGAGTTCGTCGACCAGCTCGGCGGCGGCGCCCGCCGACCGGGTGTCGTTCCACAGCAACGCCGGTCGGACCACCGCACCGGCCTCGTCCAGGCAGACCATGCCGTGCTGCTGCCCACCGACGGCGAGGGCGGCGACGTCGTCCAGCCCGCCGGCCTCGGCGATCGCCTCCTGCAGCGCTCTCCACCACGCCGCCGGGTCGACCTCCGTCCCGTCCGGGTGCGCCGCCCGACCGGCGCGGACCAGTGTCCCGGTCTCGGCGTCCCGGATCACCACCTTGCACGACTGGGTCGACGAGTCGACCCCGGCCACCAGCGTCATCTTCCCGATCTCCTTCGGACGATCTTCCGCGACGGAACGAAAAAGCCTGTCTACCGTCGGGCCGAACCCGACGGGCTCACCCCGACCAGCCCGGAGCTGGAAACCCCGACCCGACCGGCTCACCCCGACCGGACCCCAGGTGGGAACCCCGACCCGACGGGCTCACCCCGACCAGACCGGGGTTGGCGGCCGGATCGACCACGACGGGATCAAGCCTGACCGCCCAGAGTGGGCGATCCGGCCCCCAACCACCACCGACGACCGGCCCCCGACCCACCATCGACGACCGGGACCCGACCCACCATCGACGACCGGCCCCCGACCCACCATCGACGACCGGGACCCGATCCATCACCTGCCAACCGGGCCCCGGTTCGTCGCACGCTCAGCGAGCGCCGAGCAGGTGCTCCACCGCCAACTGGTTGAGCCGCACGAAACCGAAGCCCCGCGCCGCCACCGCGTCCACGTCCAACTCCTCGAACGCACTCCGGTCGGCGAGCAGGTCGGTGTACGTCTCACCGTCGTTCAGCGTCGGCGTCGACAGCTCGGAGACCTTGCTGGCGGCCAGCGCCTCCTGCACCTCCGGGTCGGCCCGGAACGCGGCGGCCCGCTCCTTGAGCAGCAGGTACGTCCGCATGTTCGCCTCGGCCGAGGCCCAGACGCCGGTGTAGTCCTCGGTCCGGGACGGCTTGTAGTCGAAGTGCCGGGGGCCCTCGTACGCCGGGCCGCCCTGCGGACCACCGTTCTCCAGCAGGTCCACCAGCGCGAACGCGTTGAGCAGGTCACCGTGTCCGAAGACGAGGTCCTGGTCGTACTTGATGCCGCGCTGACCGTTCAGGTCGAGGTGGAACAGCTTGCCGGCCCAGAGTGCCTGGGCGATGCCGTGCATGTAGTTGAGCCCGGCCATCTGCTCGTGCCCGACCTCGGGGTTGAGGCCGACCAGCTCGGGGTGGTCCAGTTCGTTGATGAAGGCGAGCGCGTGTCCGACGGTCGGCAGCAGGATGTCGCCCCGGGGCTCGTTCGGCTTCGGCTCGATGGCGAACTTGAGGTTGTAGCCCCGGTCGATGACGTACTCGGCGAGCAGGTTGACCGCCTCGCGGTAGCGGTCGAGCGCGGCCCGGATGTCCTTGGCGACGTCGTACTCGGAGCCTTCCCGGCCGCCCCACATCACGAAGGTGTGCGCGCCGAGTTCGGCGGCGAGGTCGATGTTGCGGAGGACCTTGCGCAGCGCGAAGCGGCGGACGTCGCGGTCGTTGCTGGTGAAGCCGCCGTCCTTGAAGATCGGGTGGGTGAAGAGGTTGGTGGTGACCATCGGTACGACCAGCCCGGTCTCCTCCAGCGCCTTGCGGAACCGGCTGATGTGGTGGTCGCGGGTGGTGTCGTCGGAGCCGAACGGGATCAGGTCGTCGTCGTGGAAGGTGATCCCGTACGCGCCGAGCTCGGCCAGCCGGTTCACCGCCTCGACCGGGTCCAGGTCGTCCCGGGTGGCCTCGCCGAACGGGTCGCGGGCGGTCCAGCCCACGGTCCAGAGGCCGAAGGAGAACTTGTCGGCAGGGGTGGGTCGGACTGCCATGGGGGACCTCCAGGAGGGGACTCGACGCTGAGAACATCCCGGGTTGACATGCCGGCAACCCGGCCGATTTGTTTATCGGTTGAATTATTTTACCGGGGTATGGCATTGTCAATACCGTGCCGCGACCCACCACGATGCCGGTCGGCGCGGCGGCGGCCACCGCCGTCCGCCAGGCCAGCCTGCGCGAGCACAACCTCGCGCTGGTGCTCCGGCACATCGCCAACGCGCCCCACCCGCCGTCCCGGGCCGCGGTCGCCGCCACCACCGGCCTGACCCGGGCCACCGTCTCCACCCTGGTCGACGACCTGATCACCGGTCGACTGCTCACCGAGGTCGACCCGACTCCCCGTTCCGGTGCCGGCCGCCCCGCACTCGGCCTGGTCCTGGCCGGCCACGGCCCGGTCGGGCTCGGGCTGGAGGTCAACGTCGACTATCTCGCCGCCTGCCTGGTCGACCTGACCGGCACGGTACGCCACCGGGCGGTCCGCCGGATGGATCTCCGACCGGTACCGCCCGCCGACGCCCTGGCCCTGGTCGCCGACCTGATCAGCGAGGCCGGCGCCGAGGCGGACCGGCGGGACCTGCTGCTCGCCGGCACGGCGCTCGCCGTACCGGGGCTGGTCACCGCGGACGGGGTGGTCCGGCTCGCGCCGAACCTGGGCTGGCGGGACGTGGACGTACCAGCGCTGCTCGGCGGGCATCCGGTGCTCGCCGGTCGGGGGTTGACCGTCGACAACGAGGCGAACCTCGCGGCGCTCGGCGAACTTCACGCCTCGTCCGCCGCTGATTCGGGGAACTTCATCTACATTTCCGGCGAGGTGGGGATCGGTGCCGGAATCGTTCTGCACAATTCGCTCTTCCGGGGCGCTCGGGGTTGGAGCGGTGAACTCGGTCACGTTCCGGTGCATCCGGAGGGGCGCCCCTGCCGCTGCGGCGGTCGCGGCTGCCTTGAGCAGTACGCCGGCCAGGAGGCCATCCTGGGTGGCGCCGGCCTGACCGGCGCCCCGGTCGCCCGGCTGGTGGAGGCGGCGGAGCGGGCCGATCCGGTGGCCTGTCAGGCCCTCGCCGACGCCGCCGGCGCGCTCGGCGTCGCGGTCGCCGGAGTGATCAATCTGCTCGACGTGGACACCGTGGTGCTCGGCGGCGTCTATGCTCCGCTCGCCCCCTGGCTGGCGCCGCCGGTGAGGGCGGAGATCGGTCGCCGCGTACTCACCGCCGCCTGGTCACCGGTGACCGTGCGCGCCGCGCTGCTCGGCGGCGACGCCGCCGCGCTCGGAGCGGCCGGCTCGGTGGTCCGCACCGTGCTGGACCAACCGGCCCGCTGGTTGGCCCGGCCGGGCCGGTAACCCCGCGCACCGCGCCGAGGGCCGGCGCGGGAGGTGTCGGCCACCCCGGGTTCGGGAAGCCTACTTCCGAGAGTTGTCGTCGCGCCGACGCCAGGTGACCGTTCCCGGTCACCGACCCCGAATCCGGGTCGCTATTGTTGCCGGCGGACAACTATCCCAGGAAGCAATCATTGCCGTCGACAGGAGTGCCAGCACCGATGCGCACAGCCCGACAATCCGCCGCGCGGGTGGCGGAGAGCAGCCGCGATCACCGGTCCGGGACCGCCCCGGGGCGGAGCGCCGCACGCTCAGGCCGAGCGCTCGGTCTCCTCGACCTCCGCCCGGAAGGCGCGGTCGAACTCGACGAGCCCGCGCAGCAGGGCCTGCCGACCGGCCGGGCTCATCTCGGCGAGCGTGACGGCGAGCCGGGCACGGCGGTCGGCGCGTACCTCGTCGAGCAGGCGTTGACCGACGGTGGTCAGATGCAGGGAGATCTCCCGTCGGTCGGCCCGGCCCGGCTCCCGCTCGACCAGGCCGGCGGCGACCAGTCGGTCGCAGAGCCGGCTCGCCGAGGAGAGCAGCATGTTCAGCTCGCCGGCCAGCCCGCGCAGGTTGAGCCCGTCGAACTGCTCGACCACCATCAGTGCGCGCAGTTGGGAAGTGGAGAGCCGTCCGGTCGTCTGCTCCCGGGCGGCGTCCCAGACCGAGAGCAGCGCTGCGGCGGCGGTGTCGACCGCCGTGACGAGGCGCGCATCCGGTCCGTTCGGACCACCGGAATGATTCATGGTGGCCCCGACACTACCGCCGCCACGCAGGTCGCCGCACGGCTGCGCCCGGCCTCCGGTCCGGCGCGCCCGGCGCGCCGGTCCAGCCGCCCCGGACGACCTGCGCCACGTGGGACAGTGAGAGCACGATGAACGACCGGCTGATCCGGATCCGACGCTGCCTGGGCGAGGCCCCCGCCGACCTTGTCGTGGAACACCTCGGCGACGAGTTGACCAAGGAGTACGGCATCGTCGAGACCACGCTGCTCCAGGTCGACTACCGACTCTCCGCGCTGCTGCCGCTGACCGGCGGGGACCCGGTACGCGGCGCCGGCACCCCCGCCTGGCGGTGTTTCGACCACCAGTCGGAGGTGGTGCAGGACGGCACGGTGTACCTGCCGGTGACCGTACGCGGGGAACGGATCGGCGTACTCCGGCTCAACCCGGATCCGGCGGACCCGCAACGCCGGTCGGAGCTGGCGGAGGCGGCCGTCGCGTTGGCGCACGAGCTGGTCGCGGTCCGGGCCGGGACCGACCGGTACGCGGTGGGCGCCCGGACCCGTCAGCTGACCCTGGCCGCGGAGATGCAGTGGGAACTGCTGCCGGGCCGGAGTCGGACCCGTCCCTCGTTCAGTCTCGCCGGCCAGCTCGAACCGGCGTACGCGGTACGCGGTGACACCTTCGACTGGGCGGACGACAGCCGGCGGCTGTGGTTGTCGGCGATCAACGGCATGGGCGAGGGGGTCACCGCCTCGATGCTGACCTGCCTCGGCACCAACGCGCTGCGCAACGCCCGCCGGGCCGGCCTCGAACTGGCCGACCAGGCAGCCCTGGCCGACCAGGCGATCTACTCCTACCACCGGGGTGTGCAGCATCTCTCCGCGCTGTTGCTGGAGCTGGACCTGTCCACCGGTCTGGTGACGGCGGTGGACGCCGGGTCGCCCCGGCTGCTGCTGGTCCGCGACGACGAGGTACGCGACCAGCCGCTGGACGACCAGTTCCCGCTCGGCATGTTCGACGGCACGATCTACCAGTCGCAGCGGTTCCGCCTCCTCCCCGGCGACCGGCTCCTGGTGGTCAGCGACGGGGTCTTCAACGCCACCTCGCGCTCCGCCCGGTACGCCGAGACCGCCCTGCACCGGTCGGCGCGGCGGACCCGGTCGCTGGCCCCGCTGGAGGCGGTCCGGTCACTCCTCGGCGACCTGCGGGCGTTTGTCGGCAGCGACCTGGTCGACGACGCGGTGGTGGTCTGCCTGGACTGGACCGGCCCGGCCGTCTGAGCCGCCGGGCTGATCGGGCGCTCGGCATCCGGCATCTGGCATCCGGCGGAGAAGTACGGCAGCCTCAGCCTCCGGGGAGCGGCTCCCGGAGCAGGCTCAGTACGCGCCCCGGGTGCGGACCACCGCGCCGAAGGTCTTCCAGAGGATGGTGAGGTCGGCGGCGAGTGACCAGTTCTCCACGTAGTAGAGGTCCAGCCGGATGCCGTCCTCCCAGCTCAGATCCGACCGGCCGCTGACCTGCCAGAGCCCGGTCATGCCGGGCTTCACCAGCAGTCGGCGGGCGACGTCGCCGTCGTAGCGGGCCACCTCGGAGGGCAGTGGCGGGCGCGGTCCGACCAGGCTCATCTGGCCGAGCAGTACGTTGGCGAGCTGGGGCAGTTCGTCGAGGGACCATTTACGCAGCAGCCGGCCGACCCGGGTGACCCGGGGATCGTGGCGGATCTTGAACATGAGGCCGTCGGTCTCGTTCTTGGCGGTCAGCTCGGCCAGCAACGCGTCGGCGTTCACCACCATGGTCCGGAACTTGAAGACGCCGAACTCCCGGCCGCCCCGCCCCACCCGGACCTGTCGGAAGATCACCGGTCCCCGGCTGTCGAACTTGATGGCCAGCGCGATGACGGCGAGCAGTGGCAGCGCGACGAACAGCGCGGTGAACGCCAGGGCGCGGTCGACGAACCCCTTCACGAGTTTGCGGGCGCCCCGGAACTCGGGCGCCTCGACGTGGATGAGCGGCAGTCCGGCGACCGGCTGGGTGTGGATCCGAGGGCCGGCGACGTCGGTGAGCGCCGGTGCCAGCACCAGGTCGATGCCGGTGCCCTCCAGCTGCCAGCCGAGCCGACGCAGCCGGGTGGCGGTCAGTTCGGTGCAGGCGGTCACCGCGACGGTGTCGGCGTTGATCGCGGTCGCCGCGTCGACGATCGCCCGGAACGACCCCAGCACCGGTACGTCGCCGAGCCGCTGCGGCACCGGGGCGAGCAGCGCGTCCGGGATGCAGGCGCCGACCACCTGGTAGCCGGCGTACGGCTCGCGCCGCAGCGTGTGCACCAGTTCCAGAACGTGGGCGGTGTCGCCGACCACCATGACCCGGCGGGCCCATCCCTCGCCCCGGGCTCTGGCCCGGTGCAGGTGTTTACGGGCCGCGAACCGGGCCACCACCAGGGCGACCGTGCCGACCGCGAACGAGATGCCGAGGAAGCCCCGGGACACTCCGACGTCGGCGATGTAGCCGGTGATCGCGATCCCGCCGGCGAGCCGGAGGCTGGCGGAGGTGACCCGTCGGTACTCGTCGGCGCCGTAGCCGAGCACCCGGTGGTCGTAGCAGCGCAGCGCCTTCAGGGTGACCAGCCAGGCGAGCACCAGTCCCGGACCGACGATCACGTACGGGATGTCGGAGCCGCGGGCCTGGTCGCCGCCGAACCGGGCGAAGTAGCCGCCGAGCACCGCCAGGATCAGGATGACGGTGTCGAGGGCGAGGATGGCCCGGAGGTAGCTGCGCTGGCGCTCCCGTGGTGATCGTGCGGATGCCCCCGGAGTGGACTCCGGAGGCATCGTGGCAGGGCTCAGCAAAGTCGCCGACGTCACCGGCCCTCCCTCGCTCCCAGGGGGCGCCCCGATCAGCTGCCGGCTCTCCTAGCCAGCGGCCCGAGGCACTTCGACATCTTCGCGTACCGGGGGCATTACGGAGAGCTTCCGACAGATTACTGTCACTTGTTTGCGCTGTCGGTCGGGGAACTGCTCAGCCGCGCCGCTCGACGCGGGCCGCCCCGGGCCCGTCGACGCGGCCCGGGGCGGTGGAAACAGCGAGGTGGATCGGCGTGGCGGGTGGGCTCAGCGCGGCGCGCCCGACGGACGCAGGGCGATCGCCTGGAGGAAGATGTCGCTGATCTTCGCCGGGTCCTCGGTCACGAAGACACCGCCGCCGGTCGTCTTGGTGATCGACTCCAGTTCGGAGCGCTTGACCTCGTTGCCGATGCCGATGATCACGACCTGCACCGGACGGTCCGGGTCGGCGATCTCCTTCAGCTGGTTGACCAGCGCCGACTCGCTGATGCCGCTGGCGTCCTCGTTCTTGCCGTCGGTGAGCATGACCACCGAGTTGACCCGGCCCGGCTCCCAGTCCTCCTGGACGGTCTTGTACGCGGCGAGGATCGTGTCGAACAGGCCGGTGTTGCCGTTCTCCTTGGGACGGAGGCCGGCGAGTGCGCTCTCCAGCCTGCTGCGCTGGCTGGAGAGTGGTCCGATCGGCACCAACTGGCGGTAGTCCCGGCTGCCGGAGAGTTCGGTGGAGAAACTCCACAGCCCGAGCGCCCAGGAGTCGTCGAACAGGCCCAGCCCACGCCGGGCGGCCTCCAGGGTGACCTTCATCCGGCTGACGTTGTTGGCGGTCGGGACCTCGTTGAGCATCGAACCGGAGACGTCGATGATGGCGAGCATCCGACCCGACTGGGTGGCGACCGACCAGCTGGACAGGGTGCGTTCGAGCACGGCGGCCGAGCCGCCGGCCGCCGTACCGCCGGGGTTCGGCGCGGCGGTCGGCGTCGGTTCGGTGCCCGCCGGGCTCGGTGCGCCGCGCGGCGCCGAGAAGCCGTCGCCGAAGGTGCCGTCCGGGCCACGCAGTCCCCGACCGGCCAGGCGGCCCCGGAAGGTCCCGGTGCCGAGGGTGGCGAAGAGCTGCGCGGCGGCGTCGACCTTGGCCGGTTCGGCGCCGGGCATCACCGCGTACGGGTAGTCGAGCGACAGCGGCGCGGGGTCCAGGTAGAGGGCGGCGAGCGGCACCGGCGGCTTCTTGGCGTTGAACGCGATGACGTCCTCTTCGGAGAGCGGAGCGGCACCGAGGCCGGACGCGACAGCGGCCGCGTCGGTGGAGCGGGGGAACCGGGCGATCAGCTCCTCCTGGACGGTCGCCCGACCGGTGGCCAGGGTCCGCAGCGCTCCGGTGGTCACCCGCTGCGCTTCCGCCGTCCCTCCCTCGGCACCCGACGCCTGCGCGGCGGCGGCCAGCGAGAGCAGTCCGGAGAGGCCGGCCGCGTCCCGGCTCGGCTCGACGATGCCGGTCCGCAACCGGGTCCCGGTCGTGATCGTTTGCAGCAGGTCGGACCAGCCGAGCTTCTTCTGCGGCCAGCCGATGGTGGAGGCGACCGGCTCGGGCATCGCCAGCACGACCGGGCTGCGCGCCAGCGAGGCACCGTTCTCCGGCTCGAAGCCCGGCGCCTGCTGCCGCAGTCGCAGCAGCCAGGTGGAGGAGTCCGGCACCCACACGGTCGGCAGTACGGCGTTACCGCTCGCCTGCCCGATGCCGTTCAACGAGACACCGTGCTGACCGGCGATGGCGGCCGCGACGTCGACCGGCTCGCTCGCGGTGACCTCGACGACCACGCAGGTCCCGTCCACGGCCGCGCCGTCGGCCATCCAGTCCGCGGCGGTCGCCTGGACGGCTGGCGCGATCTCGGGCGCCGCGGCGACCGGGAGTTTCACCTCACCCGAGCAGTCCGGTCCGGCGAACTGCTGATAGCCGAACCATCCTCCGACCACAACGAGGGCGAGCGCCATCGCCGAGGCGATGGCGCCGAACCCACGGATACTCCCACGTCTGCGATGGCGGCCAGGCACCTGACCATCTTGCGGATTTCTTGATGTTCGTGCCAGGGGAGGGTGGCGGAATGTTAGCCGTCTGGCAAAGTCGTTACAGGCAAGATTTACTTTGGGTAGCTGGTCGATCCCTTACTGTCCGGTAAGTAGCCCATCATGGCTTGATTCCGACCTCTACCCGCAATTCGATCTTATGGATTCTTATTCGAGATTTAAGACTGGCCCGCCGGGCGAAAGCGCCAGGTGAGCGGTCAGCTCCCGAGCACACAGGTCGGGCTGGCCACCGGCAGCCGGACGGTCGCCGGTCCCGGGACCCCGGTCGCCGGATCGACCGGAAGGACGACCACCACCCCGGACCGTTCCTCCGACACGTAGAGGTGCCCACCGAGCACCGTGATGTGCCGGGGCCAGTCCCCGGTCGTCTCCACCTCGGCGACGTACCGGGGCAGGTCACCGTCCAGGTCGAACACCGAGACGGTGCCGACACCCCGGTTCGCCAGGTAGAGGAAACGGCCGTCCGGCCCGACCGTGATCTCCGACGGCTGGACCGGACCGGACCGGTCGCTGGCCGCCACCCGCCCCCGCTCGGTCAGACCGTCGGCGCCGTCCAGGTCGTACGCCGTCACCGAGGCGTCCAGCTCACCGGCGAGGAAAGCCCGTCGACCGTCCGGATGCCGGGTCAGATGACGTGGACCGGTCCCGGGGCGGGTCGCGGTACGGCCGGTGGCGTGCAACCGTCCGGCGTCGTCCCGGCGGTAGCGGTGCACCGAGTCGGTGCCGAGGTCCACCACGAACAACGACGTACCGGTCGGGTCGGGCGAGACCATGTGCGCGTGCGGCCCCTCCTGCCGGTCCGGTACGGCACCGTGCCCGGTGTGCCGGACCAGGTCGGTCCGCTCCCCCGGCGCACCGGACGGGTCCAGCGGATGCACCGAGACGCTGCCGCTGCCGTAGTTCGCCACGTACAGGAACTCGCCGGCCGCGTCGGTCGCCAGGTGGCAGGGGCTGTCCCCACCGGTCGACCGGACACCGAGCGCGGTGAGCGAACCGTCGTCACGGATGGTCCACGCGCTCACCGTTCCCTCGGTCAGCTCGTTGACCGCGTAGAGCACGGGCAGCCGGGGATGCCGGGCCAGGAACGACGGCGACGGGGTGGACGCGACCACCCCCAGTACGTCGAGTCCGCCGCTGGCCGGGTCGCGCCGGGCGGCGACGACACCCGTTCCCCGCCCTCCGCTCTCCGCCGTGTAACAGCCGATATGGACGATTCCGTTGGTCTCCCCGGACATCCTCGCTCCGTTCCCCGGCCCGCCATCGGGCTCCTCCGCACGATCAAACCAGAGCCCGTTGACCGAGTCCGGCCAGTTGGCCCGGCCGCCGAACCTATGCCGCCACCCGGCGAGCCGATAGGATCCTTGATCATGATCGGGCTGCTCCGGACCGCCACCGCCCTCACAAGTGGGGGTCCCGAGTGCGGATAGCCCTCTTCGTCACCTGCGTCAACGACCTGATGTTTCCGGGCACCGGTCGGGCCGTCGTGCGGATCCTGGAACGCCTCGGACACACCGTGGAGTTCCCGACCGCGCAGAGCTGCTGTGGGCAGATGCACGCCAACAGCGGCTACCGCGCCGAGGCGCTGCCACTGGTGCGCGGCTTCGTGGACACCTTCGCCGGGTACGACGCGGTGGTGGCCCCCTCCGGCTCGTGCGTGGCGATGGTCCGGGAGTCGTACCCCCGGCTGGCGGTCGGGGATCCGGACCTGGCCGCGGCGGTCGACGACCTCGTCCCCCGGGTCCACGAACTCTCCGAGCTGCTGGTCGACGTACTCGGCGAGACCGACCTGGGAGCCTCCTTCCCGCACCGGGTCACCTACCATCCCACCTGCCACGGGCTGCGGATGCTCCGGCTGGGCGACCGCCCGCTGCGGCTGTTGCGCGCGGTACGCGGGCTGGAACTGGTCGAGCTGCCCGGCGCCGAGGAATGCTGCGGCTTCGGCGGCACCTTCGCGATGAAGAACGCCGACGTGTCGGCCGCGATGCTCGCCGACAAGTGCGGCGCGATCCGCGACACCGGCGCCGACTACGTGGCCGCCGCCGACAACTCCTGCCTGGCGCACATCGGTGGCGGGCTGTCCCGCCGGGACCGGACAACGGACGGCGACGCACCGGTACGCGCCATCCACTACGCGGAGATCCTCGCCGGCCCCGAGGAGCAACGGTGAGCGACGGCGACCCGACCTCCGGCGGGGCGACCCACCAGCACGGAGGCGGCGGGGCGACCGGTACCGGCAACATCGTCGCGCCGCTGCCGTTCCCGACCGCGGCCCGGCGCGAACTCGCCGACACCCAGCTGCGCGCCAACCTGCGCCGGGCCACCCACACCATCCGGGACAAGCGGCTGCGGGTGGTCGGCGAGGTCCCCGACTGGGCCGAACTGCGGGCGGCCGGCGCCGCGATCAAGGACGACGTCCTGGTCCGCCTGCCGGAGCTGCTCGAACAGTTCGAGGCGGCGGCCACCGCCGCCGGGGCGACCGTGCACTGGGCCCGGGACGCCGAGGAGGCCAACACCCTGGTCACCGAGCTGGTCCGGGGCACCGGCAGCACCGAGGTGGTCAAGGTCAAGTCGATGGCCACCCAGGAAATCGGGCTCAACGAGGCACTCGCCGAGGCCGGGATCGCGGCGGTGGAGACCGACCTCGCCGAGTTGATCGTGCAGCTCGCCGACGACACCCCGTCGCACATCCTGGTGCCGGCGATCCACTACAACCGGCAGCAGATCCGGGAGATCTTCGCCCGGCGGATGCCCGGGGTGGATCTCGCGACGCTCACCGACGAGCCGGCCGCCCTCGCCGAGGCGGCCCGGCGACACCTGCGGGCCAAGTTCCTCGGCGCCAGGGTGGCGATCTCCGGGGCCAACTTCGCCATCGCCGAGACCGGCACCCTGGTGGTCGTCGAATCCGAGGGCAACGGCCGGATGTGCCTCACCCTCCCGGAGACCCTGATCTCGGTGGTCGGGGTGGAGAAACTGCTGCCGACCTTCCGCGACCTGGAGGTCTTCCTGCAGCTGCTGCCCCGCTCCTCCACCGGCGAGCGGATGAACCCGTACACCTCGACGTGGACCGGGGTCACCCCGGGCGACGGGCCGCAGGCCGTGCACATCGTGCTGGTCGACAACGGGCGTACCGCCACCCTCGCCGATCCGGTCGGGCGCCAGGCGCTGCGCTGCATCCGCTGCTCGGCCTGCCTGAACGTGTGCCCGGTCTACGAGCGGGTCGGCGGGCACGCCTACGGCTCGGTCTACCCGGGTCCGATCGGCGCGATCCTCTCCCCGCAGATGACCGGCCCGGACGCCGGTGCCAACCGCAGCCTGCCGTACGCCTCGACGCTCTGCGGCGCCTGCTTCGACGCCTGCCCGGTCCGGATCGACATCCCGGAGGTACTGGTCCACCTGCGCCAGCGGGGGGTGGACGCGCGTCGCGGACGCCCCTCGGCGGAGCGGACCGCGATGCGGACGATGTCCTGGGTGATGCGGGACCGGCGGCGTTACGCGGCGGCGCTGCGGGCCGCCCGGCGCGGCTCGGCCCCACTGCGGCTGGTCACCCGCGGACGGGGCGTACGGCGACTGCCGTGGCCGCTGTCGGCCTGGACGGCGAGCCGGGACGCGCCGCTGCCGGCCGCCGAGACCTTCCGGGACTGGTGGGCCGGTCGGGACCGGCGGGGTACCCGGGCGGCCGGTCCGAACGGCACGGCAGAACCGGGAGGACAGCCGTGACGGTGCCCGAGGTGACCGGTGGCCCGGCCCGGGACGAGGTGCTGGCCCGGATCCGGGCCGCCCGACCGACCGCACCGGTGACGGTCCCCCGCGACTACCGCGCCGGTACGCCGGACGGCCCCCCGACAGCGGACCGGGACCTGCTCGACCTGCTCGTCGACCGGCTGGTCGACTACCGGGCCACGGTACGACTCTGCGGGCGCCACGAGGTCGCCGAGACCCTGGCCGACCTGCTGGGCCCGGTTCCCACCGTCGCCGTACCGGGGCGGGTGCCGGGGAACTGGCTCTCGGCGTACCCGGGACGGGTCCGGCGGGACGGCGACCCGGAGCCGCTGACCGTGGCCGACCTCGACACGCCGGGGTTGGCCGTGGTCACCGGCTGCGCGGTGGCGATCGCCCGGACCGGGACGCTGATCCTGGACGGCGGCCCGGACCAGGGCCGCCGGCTGCTGAGCCTGGTGCCCGACCACCACCTCTGTGTGGTCCGGGTCGACCAGGTCGTGGACGGCCTGCCGGCCGCGCTCGCCCGGCTCGCCGACCCGACCCGACCGCTCACCATGGTCTCCGGCCCGTCGGCGACCAGCGACATCGAACTGGACCGGGTGGAGGGCGTGCACGGCCCCCGCCGGCTGGACGTCCTGCTCGTCACCGACTGAAACCGGTCCGACCGGTCGCCCCGGGCCACCCACCGGGGGTGGCGGACGGCCCGGCACCCTGGTCAACCGGCCGGGACCGGATCTCCGCGACGCTGGGCGACATGCTCCACCAGCGCGATCAGCACCGCCTTGCCGGACTGCCGGCTACGGGCGTCGCAGAGCAGGATCGGCACCTCGGGATCCAGGTCGAGCGCGTTGCGGACCGAATCGACGCTGTACCGCCTGGCGCCGTCGAAGCAGTTGACCCCGACCACGAACGGGATGCCCCGACGCTCGAAGTAGTCCACGGACGGAAAGCAGTCCGCGAGCCGGCGGGTGTCGGCGAGCACCACCGCCCCGAGCGCCCCGTACGCCAACTCGTCCCAGAGGAACCAGAACCGGTCCTGACCCGGAGTGCCGAACAGGTAGACCTGGAGATCCTCGTTGATGGTGATCCGGCCGAAATCCATCGCGACCGTGGTGGTCCGCTTGCCCTCCACACCGGACAGGTCGTCGGTACCGGCGCTGGCGTCGGTCAGCACCTCCTCGGTCTGCAGGGGCCGGATCTCACTCACCGCACCGACCAGCGTCGTCTTGCCGACCCCGAAGCCACCCGCGATGAGAATCTTCAGCGCGAGCGGGATGCGCCGCCCGGTCGCCGTCCGGTCAGAGAGCCCGGAGTCCATTGACCACCGCCTTGAGAATGTCGTCGTCTGGGAACTGGCGCGATGCGGGCGGCTCGTACATCGAGATCAGCCCGTTGGCGAGCATGTCGCCGAGCAGGACACGGACCACACCCACCGGCAGGTCGAGGTCGGCCGCGAGGTCGGCGACCGCCACCGGCTGCTGCGCCATCGCGATGATGGCCCGCTGTTCCGGCTGCGGGGGCTGCGTGCCGTCGTCGGTGGGCGGATCGGCCACCACAAACGCCATCAGGTCGAACCTGCCGGACGCCGGCTCGACCCGACCACCGGTCACCGTGTACGGGCGAACCACCGGCCCGGCCTCGGCATCCAGCCATTCGTGGTCCGGATCCGACTGGTCAGTCCGCATCTGCGGGCGCCCGGGGAGATCGGGACGGCGCACTCAGGTTCTGGCCCACCCGGGTGACGAGCATGGCCATCTCGTACGCGATGACCCCGATGTCGGCGGCGGAGCCGCTCAACACCGCCAGGCAGGCGCCCTGACCGGCGGAGGTCACGAAGAGGAAGGCGTCCTCCATCTCCACCACGGTCTGCCGTACCGCCCCGGCCTGGAAGTGTCGGCTCGCGCCCTTGGCCAGGCTCTGGAATCCGGCCGCCATGGCCGCCATGTGCTCGGCGTCCTCCCGGTCCAATCCCGCCGACGCGGCCATCAGCAGTCCGTCCGCGGAGAGGACCACAGCCTGCTGCGCGGGCGGTACCCGCTCCACGAGATCATCGAGCAGCCAGCTGAGATCCGCACCCGGCCTCGTTGTCTGCACCACTCACCCGTCCCTTTCCGAATCGGTGGCGCCCGGATCGGCGACCCGGGCCGTGACATCGGGAGTTCCGATCGACGGCGGTGTCGTACCGGAGTCCCGACGACCTCGTGCCGTACCAGACTGCAATGCTGCCATCACCGCCCGGATCTGCTCCGGCGACCGCGGCGACGGCTCGTCCGAGTTGTCGGGGTCGGATCCCTCTGCCCCGGTCGTGCCGCCGACGCCGGGCCGGGTCCGGCCGGTGCCGACCGCTCCCGGGCCGGCGGTACGCAACTGCGGCGCGAGGCTGGTCTGCCGGACACGGCGGGGCAGCCCGTCCGAGCCGGCTGGCGCCACCGGTGACCGGACCGGCCCGTCGGCCCTGACCGCCGGCATCACCACCGTGTCGTCGTCGCCGGTCGGCGGGGTGTCGGGGTGGCGTCCGGCAGTCGTACCGGCGTCGTCACCGTCGTGTGCCGTACCCGGCTCGGGCAGGTCGCCGACGTGCGTGTCGGGTGGACCGGCGGGCCGCCGCGTACCCGGGACCACGTCGTCGGCCGGCATCTCGTCGGTGGTCCGCCGCACCTCACCGAACCTGCCGGCGGGTGCCGACGCGATCAGCGCGTCGAGGGCCGCGCCCGCCTTCCGTCGCGGTCCGAGGGCGGACGCCGGACGCGGCTCCGGCTCCGGCGACGCGGCCGGCCGGGCGGTCACACCGTCCGCCGGCTCCGGTCCGGACTCCGCCGGTCCGCCACCTGACGTCGGGGTCGGCTGGTCGCGGCGGCGTTGCGGCAGCACGTCGGGGCCGTCCCCGGCCGGTGGCGTGGCGGCGGCCCCGTCCCGGGGTGCCGGCACCGCA
Organism: Plantactinospora sonchi; assembly: GCF_036422035.1. Classification (NCBI taxonomy): domain Bacteria; kingdom Bacillati; phylum Actinomycetota; class Actinomycetes; order Micromonosporales; family Micromonosporaceae; genus Plantactinospora; species Plantactinospora sonchi. Next base: position 22,097 of record NZ_JAZGQK010000002.1, on the reverse strand, counting down.
CTCTCCGGCACCACGAGGTCGCTCGGGACCAGGACGGTGGCGGTGATTCCGCCGTACGGGGACGACTGGAGACGTACCCGTACGCCGTGCCGGGCGCCGAGCCGGGCGACGACGAACAGCCCGAGTCGGGCGCTGTTCGCGGGGTCGAACTCGGGTGGTTCGGCGAGCCGTCGGTTGGCTTCCTCGATGGCCTCGGCGCTCATGCCCAGGCCCTGGTCCTCGATCTCGACCGTGTAGCCCTTGGCCCCCGTCTGGCCGGTGACCCGGACCCGGGTGTGCGGCGGCGAGAACGAGGTGGCGTTCTCGATCAGTTCGGCGAGCAGGTGGATGACGTCACCGACCGCCGGCCCGGTGACCGCCGACGGTGGGACGTTGCCCAGCTCGACCCGCGCGTAGTCCTCGACCTCGGAGATCGCGCCCCGGATCACGTCGACCATGGCGACCGGATTGCGCCATCCCCGCCCTGCCGTCGCACCGGCCAGGATGACCAGGTCCTCCGCGTGTCGCCGCATCCGGGTCGCCATGTGGTCGAGCCGGAAGAGGTCGGCCAGCTCGGTCGGTTCGGTGACCCGTCGTTCCATCCTGTCCAGCAGGGCGAGCTGCCGGTGCAGCAGGGTCTGGCTACGCCGGGCGATGTTGAGGAACACGTCCCGGAGACTCTTGCGCAGCGCGGCCTCGTCGACCGCCGAACTGATCGCGGTCCGTTGCACCTCACTGAACGCCTGGCCGAGCTGGCCGATCTCGTCCCGCCCGTAGTCCAGCGGCGGCGCCTCGGTGGCGACGTCGACGTGCTCGCCCCGGCGCAGCCGGCCGACAACGTCGGGAAGTCGCTCGTCGGCCATGGTCAGGGCGACCGCCCGCAGGCTCGTCAGCCGTCGGACCAGGGACCGGCCGATCCGTAGCGCGATGAAGCCGGAGGCCAGCACCGCCACGAGTCCGAGCAGGCCGGCCAGTCCCAACCGGACCAGGATGTTGACCGCCACCGGGCGGCCCCGGGCGGTGAGTGCCTCGGCGCCGGTCAGTTCGAATTCCCGCAGCTGCTGCTGCACGGTCTCGTAGTTGGTCTGCCAGGCCTGTGAGTCGACCGGCGCGGCGGCGCCGCCACGTCCCCGGCCGATCAGGTCGTCCTCCATCGCACGGAGCCGGACGAACGGCTCCGCCTCGGTGAGGCGTTGGTAGTCGGTCCGGTCGGCGTCCGGCAGTTCCGCGATCGCGGAGGCGTAGAGGAACCGCTGGGTGCCGATGATCTGGACGAGCTGGGTGTGCTCACCCGGCCCGAACCGACCGGCCCGGAAGACCCCGGCGAGCAGCGCGTCGGCCTGGGCGAGCACCTCGCGGGCACGCCCGAGGTCGGTGAGGGCGCCGGCCTCCCGGGCCAGCGTCTCGTCGGGCAGCGCCTGCAGCGCGGAGAAGGTCCGGAACGCCGCGTCGATGATGCCGCTGTAGAGGCCCAGCGCGCCGGTCGCGTCGACGCTCCGCCCGTCGATGAAGCCGCGACCGGACGGCAGCGTCGCGACGGCGGTGAGCAGCTGGTCGAGCCGGGCGTCGAGTACCTGGCTGGTGCTGTCCCGGACGTCCCCGCTCGACGCCTGCCGGCGCAGCGCCGCGATCGCCTGGTCGGTGTGGACCCGCTGGTCGGTGAGGGCCGGCGCGACGGCACCGTCGGCCAGCCTCATCACCGACAGCCGCCGTTCCTTCTGCAGTTCGAGGACCAGCGCCTCGGCAGGTCGGCCGATCCCGTCGAGAAGTGTCCGCGCGGCGAGCAGACTGGACGCCGGCCCCACGGTGAGCGTGGTCGCGAAGATCCAGAGCGCCATCAGTGCGGCGATCGGCACGGCGACCAGCGCGACAATCTTCGAGCGGATCGGCCAGTTCTGGGTTTCCAATCAGACCTCGCCGGAGGGGATGCGTCAGGGGCCGACACCCGGACCGGCGGCCCGCGGCTCCGGCCAGAGTCGAGGGTCGCGGGCGCGCGTGCCTTCGGCAGGATACGTAATCGAGGGCCGGCGCACTACCGGACGAGGGTACGTCCGGTGGGCCCCGGGGTCGGATCGGATCGACAAGTGACGTTCTCACTCCGTCCTCGCGGCTCTTGACGCGACCCGGGAGGCGGGCTCGGACCGTCCGCTGCCCGGTACCCGCACCAGCACCATCGCCACCACCAGGTACGGCACCGCGCAGAGCGCGACGACCCCGCCGTGTCCCGCGAACCCGGAGGCGAACGCGTATCCGCCGTACAGGGTGATTGTGATCAACTCGGTGCCGAGTCCGGCCAGTGAGGTCACCGTGGCCCGGCTCGGCCCGCTGATGCTCTCCTGCAGCCGTACGTCGAGGACCAGGCCCACCATCTGCAGGGCGCAGTACGCCAGCGCGATCAGCACGAACCCCGACGGTCGGCCACTGAGCGCCCCGACGGCCAGGGCACCCGCCGCGAGTGCCACGGTCGCGGCGAACCAGCCGCGCCCGAGGCGCTGACCGACCGGGGTGAGCAGTCCGCCGAGCATGACGCCGGCCCAGACGAGCAGCACCAGCAGCGGTACGGTCGGCGCCGCGACAACCTCCCCGGCCAGCAACGACGTGTACTCCTCCAGTCCGCCCCAGATGCCGCTGATCACGGCGAGGAGCAGCAGTGCCCGTCGTACCGGCGGGTTGGTCCTGGCCTCGGTGAGCCCGGCCCGCAGTACGGCGAGCCAGCCGGACGGCTCGGCGACCTCATCCGGCGGGTCACCCTCCCTGGTCGGGTCACCCCTGTGGACACCGCCGCCCCCGACACCGGGAGCCGGACCGGTCGTCCCGGCTCCCGCCGTCGCGACCGGGGCCGGGGCCGCGGTGGACCGGTGCTCGGGCAGCGCGAACCCGGCCACGGCACAGAGCAGGCTGGCGAGCACGCTCGCCGCCCCGACCGCCGGATAACCGCCGGCGGCGAAGACCGGGGCCGCGACCGCGGTGGCCAGCAGAACGGCGACCAGCCCGGTCGTGGTGGCCCGGCCGATCAACCGTCCGTACCGTCCGGCGAGGCCGAGCCGGTCGAGTTCGTCGTACAGCAGCGCCTCGGCGGCTCCGGACTGGAGGGCACCCCGGACGCCCCAGAGCAGGAAGCCGACGGCGAAGGCGCCGTACGACGGGGCCGCCACCCACAGCGCGAAGCCGAGCGCGCCGAACAGTGGTGCGGCGCCGAGCAGCAGCCGCCGGGACACGGCGTCGGCGACGACACCGGACGGGACCTCCAGCAGGAGGCCGCTCAGCGCCCAGAGCACAAACAGTGACGAGATCTCCGCGACGGAGAGTCCGGTGTCGGTGAACAGCAGCGCGTACACCGGATAGAGCAGGACGAAGTCGTCGAGGAAGACGTACAGGTGGTAGGTGACGGCGAGCCGCCGCGCCCGGCTCTCGGGCGCGGTGGGAGAAGAGGTGACGGACATGAGGCCTTCCCGTGGGGACGATTCGGACTCGGAGTCACGAAAGGTCCCGGCGGGGCGCGGCAGCACGGGCCGCACCGGCCTCTGGGTGGGAATTAATGTCGGCGCGTCATGGCGGCGATCGTAGTCGGTCACCGCCCCCGCCCGCGCCCGATATCAGGTCGGAACAGGCGGGAGCGGGGGCGGGGGCCGCCCGGCTCGAGGCCGGCTGGATCAGGCGCTGACCACGAGGCCGAGCCCGTCGGCGACCCGACGTCCGTAGTCCTCGTCGCACTGGCTGAGGTGCCAGACCATCCGCTCCTGGATGTGCTTGTCGCACTGGCCCAGCAGGTTGACCAGGTTCTTCACCAGGTCCTCCCGCTCCCAGTCCGGCATGGTGCGGTAGCGCTCGCCGGCCTGGCCGTAGTTGTTCTGCCGCTCGATCGGCGCCCGCATGAGCTGTCCCGAGACGTGCGGGCGGTACTCCCGGTACGACTCGTCGGCCTCGGCGAGACCGGCGACCGAGGAGGGCTCGAAGTTGATGTGCGGGTTGGCGCCCCGGTTGTCCACGCCGTACGACATCTGTCCACCGTCCTGGTTGGTACTTACCTGGACGTCCTCGCGCGGCCGGTTGATCGGCAGCTGGAGGTAGTTCGGGCCGACCCGGTACCGCTGGGTGTCGGAGTAGGAGAACGTCCGGCCGACCAGCATCTTGTCGTCGCTGAAGTCCAGCCCGTCGACCAGTACGCCGGTACCGAACGCGATCTGTTCGTTCTCGTTGTGGAAGTTGGTGACGTTACGGTTCAGCGTCATCATCCCGACCGGCCGCAGCGGGAACCGGTCCTCGGGCCAGGTCTTGGTGTCGTCCAGCGGATCGAAGTCCAGCTCCGGGTGCTCGTCGTCGCTCATGATCTGGACGTTGAGTTCCCACTTCGGGTACTCGCCGCGCTCGATCGCCTCGTAGAGGTCCTTCGACGCGTGGCCCAACTCGGTCGCCTGGATCGCCGCCGCCTGCTCCTCGGTCAGCGACTCGATGCCCTGCTGCGACTTCCAGTGGTACTTGACCAGTACGCCCTCACCCGCGGCGTTGACCATCCGGTAGGTGTTGACGCCGAACCCGTCCTGGCGGCGGTAGTCGGCGGGGATGCCACGCGGGCTGAACAGCCAGGTCAGCATGTGCATCGACTCGGGGGTGTTGGACATGAAGTCGAAGATCCGGTTCGGCTCCTGTCGGAAGGTCACCGGGTCCGGCTTCAGCGCGTGGATCACGTCCGGGAACTTGATCGCGTCCCGGATGAAGAAGACCGGCAGATTGTTGCCGACCAGGTCCCAGTTGCCGTCGTCGGTGCGGAACTTCACCGCGAAGCCGCGGGGGTCCCGGGTCGCCTCGGAGGAGTCCCGGCCGCCGATCACGGTCGAGAAGCGGACCGTGACCGGGGTGATCTTGCCGCTGGTCTGGAAGAGTTTGGCCCTCGTGTAGGTGGAGGCCGGCTCGTCACCGATCGTGCCGTACGCCTCGAACTCACCGTGCGCAACGAAACCACGGGCGTGCACCACCCGCTCCGGGATCCGTTCCCGGTCGAAGTGGCTGATCTTCTCCAGGAAGTGGTAGTTCTCCAGCGTGGCGGGCCCACGCGACCCCACGGTGCGCTGCTGTTGGTTGTTGTGGACGGGGTGACCCTGACGGGTCGTGAGCGTCGGCTTGGTCGACTGGGGATCGCTCATCGGTCTCCTCCTGATCATTGCTCTTCCTGGCGCTCGGGGCCGCGCGGCCCCGAGCGCCGGTCCCGTGGTGGTCCAGCGGAGCGGGGACGTGCCACCACCGGGTCAACGCGGGGCGCCCGGGTCAGGCAGCGGACGGCACCGGCCGTCACCGCCGGTGGGTGGCGGTCCGCCTGAGCGGGTCGTCACCCGCAGGTGCCCCACATCCGTCCGTGCCCGTACCGGACCAGCCAAACGCGTTTTCTGGAATGAGTCAAGTTTTGAGGCCAGGGTCATCCGTCGACGGGTCGGGGATCCACCCCGGGATTTCATGCCACTTCGGGCCTGTTACGACAGCTTCAGGGCTTTCGCCGGCTCCGATCACTGCGCGTGAAAGTACGGCGCAGGTGGATTGCGGATCAGGGGCAGGCGGGAATACCAGAGGTCGAAGGAGGAGCCATGTCGCCCACAGAAATCGTCCTCATCGTCCTCGTTGTCCTCGTGGTCGCGGCGGCCGTGCCGGCAATCTGGGTGGCGAGCCGCCGCCGGGCCCTGCGCAGCAAGTTCGGGCCCGAGTACGAGCGGCTGGTCGCCGAGCAGGAGAGCCGCGCCGCCGCCGAACGTGAACTGCGGGAACGGGAGCGCCGGCACGCGGAGCTGACCCTGACCCCGCTCTCCGCCGAGTCCCGGCAGCGCTACGCGGCCGACTGGGAGGAGATCCAGGCCCGGTTCGTCGACTCGCCTGGTGAAGCGGTCGGGGCGGCCGACGAGCTGGTCACCCGACTGGTCGCCGAACGTGGTTACCCCACCGGGGAGTACGACGAGCGACTCGCCCACCTTTCCGTCGAGCACGCCCAGACCCTGGGCCACTACCGCGAGGCTCACGACATCCATCTGCGCAACGAGCGTGGCGAGGCCGACACCGAGGAGCTGCGGCAGGCCGTCGTGCACTACCGGGCGCTCTTCGCCGAACTACTCGGCGAGGACCCGGTACGTCAGCACCGTGACGCGGACGGGGTGAGCCGCCACGACGACGCGGAGGCCGTAGGTGACGGTGCGGACCCCGCACGTCAGCACGACAGCACGACGGACGACGGACGTCGCCCCCACGCGGCACAGCCCCGCCCGGAGACCCCGCAGGACGTTTCGAGTCGTTGAGGAGACCTGCCATGCGCCAACAGCACCAGCAGATCCAGGAAGACCCCCGCCCCGAGGACGCGCTGGACGAGCGGGGCTCCTACGACAACGACCCGGCCGGACAGGCCCCGGGCCAGGTCGAGGGCTCGGTGACCGACGACCCGGACACCGCCCGGGGTACGGCGGACCGGGGTGACCTGGCCGACGCCAGCCACGCCGACGCCGTCGGTGACCGGCCGGACCACGACGGGGTGCCGGAGCAGGACGGCGGCGCCCGACGGATCGACGGGGCGCAGCGGCCGGAGTTCCACGAGCCGGCACCGGTGCCGACCGCCTTCGGGGCCACCAGCGTCGGCGGCGCCGTCGCGTCGTCCGCGCTGGCCGGCGACCGCCGCGATCCCCGCGAGGAGGAACTCGCCCGGTCCGGTGACGGCGTGGCCGAGGACCGGATCGACGGCATCGACGACGACTCCGGAACCGCCGCCACCACCGGTGCGGCGAACCGGAGTCCGGCCGACGACAGCGTCGCGGAGAGCTACCCGACCATGGCCGGCAGCCCGTCGGGGGACAGCCGGACCACCACGGACGGCAGCCTGTCCGGGACCGGCGGCTCCACCATGGAGGGACAGCCGGCCGCGGCGGCGTTCCTCGAGCCGGAGACCGTGCAGGGCTTCCGGGACCGCTGGCGGGAGGTGCAGCTGCGGTTCGTGGACGACCCGTCCGGCGCCGCGGCGGACGCGCAGCGGCTGGTGGAGGAGTCGGTCGAGGCGCTGACCGCCGCCCTGGCCGCGCAGCGTGCGGACCTCGGGCTCGGGCAGGGTGACGGCGCGACGGACGGCTCCACCGACACCGAGCAGCTCCGGATAACGGTACGGCGGCACCGCGAGTTCCTGGACCGGATACTCGGCCGTTAGCGGCCGGCCGTACCGCTCGACCCTCGGCTCCCCGACGCCCACCGGCGCGTCGGGGAGCCGTCGTGTGTACCACGCCGCGTTCCCGCGCGGCGACCCGCCGGCGACCGGTGCAGGTATGGCGCCGGCCATCCCGGGTACGCGAGTGGGAAGAGACAGCCGACCGGAGGACATCCCACCCGTACGTCGGGACACCGGACAGGAGGGCAGTTAGATGACCGACCGCGATCCGAGGCCGGACCGTCCGCTTGAGGAGACTCCCGAGGTGGCCGCCGCGATCGACGACGACATCGCGGTACCGCAGTTCGCCTCCGACGGAGGCCCCGGGGCGGCGAACCCCGAGTTCGTCGACCCGGACGACGTTTCCGCCGACTTCCCGCCCACCGACGACCTGCTCGGTGACCCGCACGGCGCCGGTGCGGGCAGCGCACCGGAACGGGCCCGGACCGGCGCCGAGCAGCCGTGGGATCCGGAGGACCTGGCGGCGGCGCAGGGCCGCGACCCCGACCCGGGCAACGTCGAGCGCGCCCGGCGGGAACTGGAGCGGGAGGGACCGGCCGCGGTGGAGAGAACCGTTCCCTGAGCGGGGCACGGATCCGGCGTTCTGACGGCGGCGGTCCCCGCCTCCGACCCTCTCGGACCGGAGGCGGGGACCGCCTGGTTGGTACGTACCGGTTGGCGCCGGTTCAGCCGTCGCTGTCGGTCAGAGCGCCGGGTAGGCGTTCTGCATCAGCTGCTGGAACTGAGCCGCGAACCAGGCACCCGAGATCGGAGCGCCGGAGAGCGCGCCGCTCATGTTGTTGTTGTTACGCGGGTTGCCACCGTAGGTCGGGTCGCACATCCGGTCGAAGCCCTTGCCCTCTTCGTTCTCGATGAGGGTGCTGGAACCGTCCGACTCGCCCGGGGGCTTGATCCAGACGTACGCGTCGATGCCGCTGGCCGGGTTGGCCCGCGGCCGCTCGCCGAGGCCGGCCCCGCTCTGGTTGCACCAGTTGCCGAGGTGGATCCGGCGGTCGATGCGGGAACCGTCCACCTGCTGGTCGACGGTGCCGGAGGTCACCGCGCCGGTGGGCCGGGCCGAGCCGCCCCAACCGTTACGGGACGTGTCGATCAGCATGCCGATGCTGCTGCTGAAGCCCTGCGAGATGAGCTCGGTACGGAGGGCCTGAGCGAAGCGCTGCTCGTCGACGTACCGGTTCCAGTCGATCCACCTGGACTGCCGGTTCGCCTCGGTCACGTTCAGGTACGGCTCGAGCGTGGCCGAGTAGTTGGCGGTGTTGGCGATGAAGCCGTGCACGTTCGACGTGGTGCTGCCCTCGGCCCGAGCGGCCTCGGCGAAGATCGTGGCCGACGCCCGGAAGTTGTCGTCCCAACCGATCCAGCCGTGGTGGCCGGCGTCGATGTAGTTGTAGACGTTCGGGATCGCACCGAGCTTGGCCAACGCGTAGCCGACGCCCTTGACGTAGTTTCCGTTGGCCTTCATCGTGTCGCAGTTCGCCGTCGCGGTCTCCCGCGGCGACACGTTGGTGACCAGGTTCGGCAGCGAGTCGATCTCGATGATGTTGATGATCCGCAGGCTCGCGTACGCCGGGTCGTCCTGGATCGCCGCGATCGGGTCGATGTACTCCGTCTTGTAGCGGTCGATCTCGCCCGCCTCGAGCTCACCGTTGGAGGCGAGCGCCGCGCAGTCCCGGCCGGGCAGGTTGTAGATGACGAACTGGATGTAGCCGACGCCCTGTGCCAGCGCCTCGTCCAGGTGGTCCTTGACGCCCATCGGACCGTTCGAGCTGCTGTCCGGGGTGCCCTCGATGGCGGCGATCCGGTCGATCCAGACGCCGGTCGGCGTGTTCGACACCCGGTTTCCACCGGAGACGCTCTCCGCCTTGGCCTTCCACTCCGGGTTCACGTAACCCGTGGCTCCGGCGTACGGGTTGTCCACCCGCGCCGGGGTCGGCCCACCGGTCGGCGGCCTCGTCGTCGGCGGGTTGGTCGGGCCGCCGGTCGGGCCGCCGGTCGGCGGGGTGGTCGGCGCGGTGCCGTTGCAGGCGACGTTGTTGACGCTGAACGACGTCGGCGCCGGGTTGCTGCCGCTCCACGAGCCGTTGAAGCCGATGCTGGTGGAGGCGCCGGTGGCCAGGTTGCCGTTCCACGACTGGCTCTGCGCGGTCACCTGGCTGCCGGACTGGCTCCAGGTGGCCGACCAGCCCTGGCTGACCCGCTGGCCGCTGTCCGGGAAGGTGAAGCGCAGCGTCCAACCGTTGATCGGGTCGCCGACGTTCCGGATGGTGATGCTGGCGCTGAAGCCACCCTGCCACTGGTTGGCGCTGTAGGTCACGCTGCAACCGGGAGCGGCGAGCGCGGACGACGCCGGAAGGGTTACGAGACCGGCGGCCACCAGGGCACTCGCACCGGCCACCGCCACAGCTTTCTGGCGGATGGACAATCTACTCCGTAAATTCATGCCACTGATCTCCTAGGGCCAGCCGGTCCGATCGAGCGGAGCCGGCGCGGCGGCCTTGCGGACGTCGTTCGGTGGGACAGGTCCGCGGGCGCCATGGGGGACTGCGGTTCGCCCGACCCGGACGGGCGCGATTGGTGGTGGTGCCGACCGCGGTCAGGCGGCCGTGGTGACGCCGTCCGGAGACCGGATGCCCTCGGCGTCTGCTGCGCGGTGTGGCTCCCCCAGCACAGTGGATGAATTCTTGCATGGGAGCGCTTCCACCACAACACCCATCACAGTTACGGATGACGATATCCCAGCCCCCCGGGCGGGCGCCCGCCCGGCTCCGCCAGACCGCCGGCACCGATCTCCGGCAGGCGGGCACACCACCTCTCGGCAGGCCATCCACAGTGGATATCAGCCGACTGGAGGGCCCCGACGAGCACCGACCGGGTGCCCACCGACCGCTGACTCCACACCTGCCGGGAGCGGACAAAACGGCGAACGGGGCCGAACGGCCGAGACCGGCCCGGCGCGATCGAAAGGCCGATCCCCGCCTCGACGACACCGGGCGGGGCGAAGCGGCAGGGTCTTGCCCGGAGGGCGCGGAGGGGCCCGGTCGGGACCTGACGAGACGAGCCGATCGCGGCGTGCAGATACCCACCTGTAGCACCGTGAGCAGCACCTTTGGGTAAATGCCTGGAAAATCTGATGAAAGCTCACAAACTCGTTAATCTCGGTCATGGCTCGTCTCCTCGAGCTGAAGCAAGAGGGAAGGATGACGAAAGTCATGTCCAAGAAGTTCCTCGGCAAGGTGATCGCTGGAGCCGCCCTCGGCGGCGCGTCCCTACTCTTCTGCGCCCCTTCGGCCGCCCTCGCTGACGGCGCCGACCACTCCGGCGACCACTACAAGGACAGCCTGGGCCGCGTCTTCACGAAGCCGCACGTGGTGAAGCCCGGGCACGAGGTCAAGCTCGGCGAGCTCTGCTCCGAGCGGCAGAAACACGCCTGGTTGTGGTCGAAGGTCACCGGCAAGGTCGACCTGACCCCGAAGGAGCACTCGTACGAGGACGACAAGAAGTCCGAGCACAGCAAGGGCTGGGACGACAAGAAGTCCGAGCACAGCAAGGGCTGGGACGACAAGAAGTCCGAGGAGGGTGCCGAGAGCGGGAAGAACGGTACCGAGCCCCGAGACTACAAGGGCGGCGACTACAAGCAGGATCACGAGTACCAGGAGTTCCTGAAGTACAAGGAGTACCAGGAGTACCAGGAGTACCGCCGGTACAAGGAGAAGAAGGCGCCCGAGGACTCGGCGTCCGCCGAGGAGAAGGCGGAATCGCCTGGTCCGTCAGCTGGCGCGGTGCCGGCACCGTCCCGCTCGCAGGGCGAGCAGCCGGCCGACGGCTACCAGCCCCCGGCGGGGCAGCCGGGAGCCGGTTCGGGCGGGGTCGGCGGCGGACTGCTCGCGGACAACAGCGGCGGGACCGGCTGGGAGGACGGCAAGAAGGCCGACGAGCACAAGTCCTACGACCCGAAGGCCCAGGACGACGCCAAGAAGGCCGACGAGCACAAGTCCGGGGACTACTCGGCCGAAGAGCAGAAGGCCTGGGAAGACAGCAAGAAGGCCGAGGAGTACAAGGCCGACGAGCACAAGTCCTACGACCCGAAGGCCCAGGACGACGCCAAGAAGGCCGACGAGCACAAGTCCGGGGACTACTCGGCCGAAGAGCAGAAGGCCTGGGAAGACAGCAAGAAGAGCGAGGACTACAAGGCCTGGCAGGACAGCAAGAAGGCCGAGGAGTACAAGGCCTGGGAAGACAGCAAGAAGAGCGAGGACTACAAGGCCTGGGAAGACAGCAAGAAGAGCGAGGACTACAAGGCCTGGGAAGACAGCAAGAAGAGCGAGGACTACAAGGCCTGGGAAGACAGCAAGAAGAGCGAGGACTACAAGGCCTGGGAAGACAGCAAGAAGAGCGAGGACTACAAGGCCTGGGAAGACAGCAAGAAGGCCGAGGACTACAAGGACTGGCAGGACGGCGGCAGGGCCGAGGAGGACAAGGCCTCCGAGGAGAGCCGGAACCGGGACCACAAGGGCGAGGCCGGGTACGAGTACTGGGCCAGCGTCACGATCCCGTGGGACGCCAAGCCCGGCACGTACGACCTCAAGGGCTCGTGCGGTGAGGGCGAGCTGATCATCGTGCCGAAGGGTTGGGTCGACGGCGGCGACGGCGGCATCACCGCCGGCAACGGCGACAACCTCGCGGTCGGTGGCGTGGGGATGCTCGGGATGGCCGCGCTCGGCGGCCTGGTGCTGATGCGTCAGCGCCGTACCGATGAATCACGTGCCTGACGCCGTGACGAGCGGAGCCGGCGGCCGTCCCGGGAAACCGTGGCGAGCCGCCGGCATCGGCTTCGTCGCCCTGCTCGCCCTGGTCGGGGCGGGCCTCATCGGTGCCGCGTTGAACGCACCGGACACCGCCGCCCCGCCACAGCCGCGACCGGTGGCAGCTCCGGAACCCTCCGTGGGGCCGGTCGCGAGCGGCGCGCCGGACCGGTCCGAGTCACCCGACCTCGTACCGTCGACGCCCGACCCGACGCCGAGCACCAGGGTGTTGCCCCGGAGCGAGCCGGTCATGGTGAGCATCCCGAAGATCGGGGTCGCTGCGGCGGTCATGCCGGTCGGGATCACCGACGAGGGCATGGTGCAGGTACCGCCGCTGAGCAAGGCGCACCTCGCCGGCTGGTACCAGCCGGGTCCGACGCCCGGCGAGGCGGGCAATTCCGTGATCGTCGGTCACGTGGACTCCAAGGAGATCGGACCCGCGGTGTTCTTCCGGCTCGGCGCCCTGCTGCCCGGAGACCGGATCGAGGTGGTCCGGAAGGACGGCGGCACCGCCACGTTCGTCGTGGACAGCGTGAAGTCGTACCCGAAGACGAACTTCCCCACCGATCTCGTCTACGGCCCCTCGGTGCAGCCCGGGCTCCGCCTGGTGACCTGCGGGGGCGACTTCGACGAGCGGGCCGGCTCCTATCCGGACAACATCATCGCGTTCGCCAGGCTCGCCAGCTAGGTACGGCCGGGCGGACGGCTACGAGAGCTCGGGGGTGACGCTGCGGCGTCACCCCCGAGCCGTTGTTCCCTGCGCGTCGCACGGGTGTGGTCGGGCAGCCCCAGCCGGACGGGGCACCCCAAATGGGGCTGGGCGCACAGCAAGGCCGCAGCAAACGCAAAGAGTTCTCTACCACGCCAACGCTACCTGGCGGCCTAAACACCCATAATCACGACATTGGCTCACAAACTAATTAGCGTCGGTCCTAGCCCGGCTGCCGTCGGGCGAACCCAACGGGGAAGGAGTGACTACGCGTCATGAGTAGGAAGTTGCTGGGGAAGGTGATGGCGGGCGCGGGTCTCGGCGCCGCATCGTTGCTGATCTGCGCACCCGGAACCGCCCTGGCGGACGGCGGATCGCACCACGACCCGGAGTACCGGGGCTACGTCAAGACCGAGCCGAAGGGAGTGAAGCCGGGCGCCAAGTTCAAGATCATCTTGACCTGCTTCTCTCCCGAGGATCGTCCCTGGGTCTCGTCCAGGATCACCGGCAAGCTCTGGCTCAAGCCGCTGAAGGACAACGGGGACCGGCCGTCGGAGCCACCGGCGAACGGTGACAACGGTGACGACCAGCCGGAGCAGCCGGGCCAACCGGGACAGCCGGGCCAACCGGGCCAACCGGGACAGCCGGGTCAGCCGGGACAGCCAGGCCAACCGGGACAGCCGGGTCAGCCGGGACAGCCGGGCCAGCCCGGGCTGCCGGAGGACGGACAGCCGGTGCTGCCGGACGACCTCCAGCCGCAGGCCCAGAGTGGCGGCGAGGGAGGCCAGGCCACCGACGGCCACCGCCACAGCTACCGCTACTGGGCCTGGGCGAAGGTCCCGGAGAAGACCAAGCCGGGTCACTACGCGGTCAAGGGCTCGTGTGGCAACGGCAAGATCGTCGTACTGCCCAGGGGTTCCGTACCCGGCGGCGACGGTGGCGCCACCACCGACGACAGCCGGACCGTGGCGGGGGCCGGCATGCTGGGAGCGGCCGCGATCGGCGGATTCCTGCTGATGCGCCGACGTCGTACCGATGGCTCACTCGCCTGACGTGGACACCAGGAGCGCCGGCGACCGGCACGGGCGACCGTGGCGTGCCGCCGGCGTACTCCTGGTCGCCCTCCTCACCCTCGGCGGCACCGCGATGCTCACCGCCGGACTCAAACCGGCACCGGCCCAACCGCCCCAGCCGGTCGACGTGGTGACCGGAGACGAACCCGCTCCGACCGGGGAGCCGGCGGTCGGTGGGGAGTCCGCAGCCGATGCCGAACCGGAAGCGGCGCCCGGTTCGGCGGCCGGGCCCGACTGGGCCTCCGGCTGGTCCGAGACCGGGCCGCCCCCGACTCCCGGTGCGACACCTCCGTCCACCGGCCCGGCCGCACCCTCCCCGGCCGCACCCGCGCCGTTGCCCCGGTCCGAGCCCGTGAAGATCACCATTCCGAAGATCAAGGTAAACGCGAAGATCATGTCGGTCGGGCTGCACGCCGACGGCACCGTCGAGGTGCCCTCCTTGAAGCAGGCGCACCTCGCCGGCTGGTACCGGCTGGGAGTCAGTCCGGGCGAGATCGGCAACGCCGTGGTGGTCGGGCACGTCGACTCGGCCGCCATGGGTCCCGCCGTCTTCTTCCGGCTCGGCGCGCTCAAGAAGGCGGACCAGGTCCAGGTGACCCGGACCGACGGCAGCGTCGTCCGGTTCGCCGTCGACACCGTCAAGTCATACCCGAAGACAGCCTTCCCGGCCGAACTGGTCTACGGGTCCAGCGATAGCGCCCGGCTGCAGGTGGTCACCTGTGGCGGCGTCTTCGACAAGAAGAAGGGCAGCTATCCCAACAACATCGTGGTGTCCGCGACCCGGATCCCCTGACCGGATCCGACACCCACCGAACACCGAGCTGTCGCCGATGTCCGCGGAGGACGCCGGCGACAGCTCCGTGTTCCACCCGGCTGGTGGCCTCAGCCGGCCGCCGAGGTGCGGACCAGGGTCCGGATCTGCCGCAACAGCACCGAGAGTGCCGCCAGGTCGGCCCGGGACTCGTCGAACTCCCCGATCGCCTTGCGGGTACGGGTGATCGAGATGGCGTTCGACCGTTCCCACTCCTGCACCCGCTCCTCCGGCGGCAGTTCGGCCGACGTGGCGCCGAGCACCTCGGCGGTGAGCGCCGCCAGTGCGGCGTACAGGTCGTAGCGCAGGGCCATCCGGGCCAGCGTCTGCCAGCGGTCCTCCCGGGGCAGCAGGGAGATCTTCGACAGCAGCGAGTCAACCCGGAACCGGTCGGAGAGGACGAAGTAGACCGACGCCACCTCGCCGACGTCCCGACCGGTCGCCGTCGTGGTCTCCACCACGTCGAGCAACCCGAAGCTGTACATCAACCGGGTGGCCCGCTCCGCCAGGTCCCGGGGCAGCCCCCGCTCCACCGACGACTCGATGTGCGCCTCCAGCGCCGCCCGTTCGCCACCCACGAACAGGTTCCCCAGCTCGGGCAGGAGCCGGGCCACCCCGTCGCGGAGCCGGTCGATCTCGGCCGGCACGTCGATCGGCGACCGCCGGTTGGTGACCAGCCAGCGGACCGCCCGGTCGAGCAGTCGACGGGTGTCCAGGTAGATCGCGGTCTGCACCTCGGTCGGCACCCGGTTGTCGAGGGCCTCGATCGCGGTCCAGACCTCCCTGAGCCGGAACACCTCCCGGACCACCACGTACGCCCGGATGACGTCCGCCGGCGAGGCTCCGGTCTCCTCCACCACGCGGTAGATGAACGAGATGCCACCCCGGTTGACCGCCTCGTTGACCAGCACCGTGGTCACGATGTCCCGGCGCAGCCGGTGCTCCGCCATCCGGTCGGCGTACCGGTCGCGCAGCGGCGTCGGGAAGTAGCCGGCCAGCACCTCGGAGGTCCACTCCTCGTCGGGCAGGCTGTCGGCCAGGATCTCCCGCTCCAGCACGATCTTGACGTACGCCAGCAGCACCGCGAACTCCGGCGCGGTGAGCCCGGAGTCGGTCCGGACCGCCAGCTCCTCGTCCGGCGGCAGCGCCTCCAGTTCCCGGTTCAGGTGACCGGCCCGCTCGAAGTCGGAGATCATCCGGCGGTGTACCGGCAGCAGCGACGGCGCCTGGGCCATCGCGTTGCCGATGGCCCGGGCCTGGTCGTAGTTGTCCCGGAGCACCAGTTCGGCGATCTCGTCGGTCATCTCGGCGAGCAGCGCGTCCCGGTCCTCGACGCTCAGCTCACCGTCGGCCACGGACGCGCCGAGCAGGATCTTGATGTTCACCTCGTGGTCGGAGGTGTCCACCCCGGCCGCGTTGTCGATGAAGTCGGTGAAGATCCGGCCGCCCGCCAGGGCGTACTCGATCCGGCCGACCTGGGTGAAGCCCAGGTTGCCGCCCTCGCCGACCACCCGGCAGCGCAGGTCCTTGCCGTCCACCCGGATCATGTCGTTGGACTTGTCCCCCACCTCGGCGTTCGACTCCGACGACGCCTTCACGTAGGTGCCGATGCCGCCGTTCCAGAACAGGTCGACCGGCGCGGTCAGGATCGCCCGCATCAGCTCCGGCGGGGACATCGACTCGACGCCGGCGTCGAGGTCGAGCGCCGCCCGCACCTCCGGGGTGATCGTGATCGACTTCGCGGTACGCGGGAAGACGCCGCCACCGGCCGAGATCAACTCGGTGTTGTAGTCCGCCCACGACGAACGCGGGACGTCGAACAGCCGCCGCCGCTCCGCGTACGAGGAGGCCGCGTCCGGGTTCGGGTCCAGGAAGATGTGCCGGTGGTCGAAGGCGGCCACCAGCCGGATGTGCTCGGAGAGCAGCATCCCGTTGCCGAAGACGTCGCCGGACATGTCGCCGACGCCGACCACGGTGAAGTCCTGGCTCTGGGTGTCGATCCCCATGTCCCGGAAGTGCCGCTTCACCGACTCCCAGGCACCCCGGGCGGTGATCCCCATCTTCTTGTGGTCGTAGCCGGCCGAGCCGCCGGAGGCGAACGCGTCGGCCATCCAGAAGCCGTTGCGGACCGAGATCTCGTTGGCGATGTCGGAGAAGGTCGCGGTCCCCTTGTCCGCCGCCACCACCAGGTACGGGTCGTCGCCGTCGTGCCGGACCACCTCCTGCGGCGGCACGATCTGCCCGCCGACCAGGTTGTCGGTCACGTCCAGCATGGCCGAGATGAACTCCTGGTAGCAGGCGACCGCCTCGTCCCGGTCCCCCGGCTTCTGCTTCAGCACGAAGCCGCCCTTGGCGCCGACCGGCACGATCACCGCGTTCTTCACCATCTGCGCCTTGACCAGGCCGAGCACCTCGGTCCGGAAGTCCTCCCGGCGGTCGGACCAGCGGATACCGCCCCGGGCCACCGGGCCGAACCGCAGGTGCACGCCCTCGAAGCGCGGCGAGTAGACGAAGATCTCGTACTTGGGCCGGGGGGCCGGCAGGTCCGGCACCGCCTGCGGGTCGAGCTTGAACGCCACGTACGCCTTCGGCCGCCCGTCGGTACGCCGCTGGTAGAAACTCGTCCGCAGGGTGGCCTGGATCAGTGTCAGGTACGAGCGCAGGATCCGGTCCTGGTCGAGGCTGCTCACCTCGTCGAGCTGTTGCCCGATCGAGGTGACCAGTTCCTTGCTGCGCAGCGTGCGTTCCTCGGCGGTCAGGCCGAGCAGCGGCGAGAACCGGGTCTCGAAGAGGTCGACCAGCGACGAGGCGAGTTCCGGGTACGCGATGAAGGTCGACTCCATGTAGTCCTGCGAGAAGACCGTGCCGGCCTGCCGCAGGTACTTCGCGTACGCCCGCAGCACCACCACCTGCCGCCAGGTCAGGCCACCACGCAGCACCAGTTCGTTGAAACCGTCGACCTCGGCCTCACCTCGCCAGGTGGCGGAGAAGGCGTTCTCCACGTGTGGGCGGACCTCGGTGAGGTCCCGGGCGCCGTCCGGCAGCTCCAGGCCGAAGTCGTAGAGGTAGATCCGCCCGTCGACCCGCTCCACCTCGTACGGGTGCTCGTCGACGACCCGTACCCCGAGCGAGTGCAGGACCGGCAGGACGGCGGAGAGCATCATCGGCTCCCCGTACCGGTAGACCTTGAACCGGACGTCCTCGGCGCCGGGGCCCGGCGGTGGGCCGACCTCGGTGCCGGGCGCCACCGCCGCCGTCGAGCGCGGCGGCGCGAACTTGCGGAACATGTGCATCTCCAGCTGGCCCGGCTCCTCGAGCAGTTCCAGCTTGGCGAGGTCCTTCATCGCCTCGTACGGGGTGTGCCCGTCCTTGTAGCCCTCCGGGAAGGCGTCCGCGTACCGGCTGAAGAGGTGTTTGGCCTGCTCGTCACCGAGCTTGCGCTCCAGCACCAGCCGGTAGTCGTCGTCCCAGAGCCGGGTCGCGTCGGCCAGTTCCTCGGCGAGCAGGTCGGCGTCGAGTTCGCCGGGCGGGTTGGCCGGGTCGGTCCGGACGATGAAATGCACCCGGGCGAGCATGGACTCGGTCACCCGGGTGGTGTAGTCGACGCCGACGCCGTTCAGTTCACGGAGCAGGATCTCCTGCATGCGCAACCGGTTCTGTGTGGTGAACCGGTCCCGGGGCAGGTAGATCAGGCAGGAGATGAACCGCCCGTAGCCGTCCCGCCGGAGGAAGACCCGCAACTGGCGGCGGCCGGCCATCCGGAGCACTCCGATGACCGCCTGGTAGAGGTCGTCGGTCTTGATCTGGAACAGCTCGTCGCGCGGGTAGGTCTCCAGGATCTGCAACAGGTCCTTGCCGGAGTGGCTGCGCGGGCTGAGGCCGGAGCGTTCCAGCACCTCGGCGACCTTGCGGCGGACCACCGGCAGCTCCCGGACGCTGGTCCGGTACGCCGCCGTGGCGAGCAGGCCGAGGAAACGCCGCTCGCCCACCACCTCGCCGGCCTCGTTGAAGATCTTGAACCCGATGTAGTCCAGGTACGCCGAGCGGTGCACGGTCGCCCGGGAGTTCGCCTTGGTGATGATCAGCAGCCGCTTCTCCCGCACCTTGGCGGCGGCCTCCGGGGTCATCGAGGAGAGCGTCCGCGGCACGGTGGAGTCCTGCCGCAGGATACCGAGCCCGGTGCCGAGCACCGCCTGCAACGCGGGCCCCTGGTCGTCGTCGGGGGCGGCCGGCTCGACGAGGCGGTACTCGCGGTAGCCGAGGAAGGTGAAGTGTTCGTGGGCCAGCCAGCGGAGCAGCTCCACCGAGTCCGTGATGTCCTTCTCCGGCACGGGTGGGCGGTTCTCCGCCGTACGGGCGGCGGCCAACTCGTCGGCGAGTTCGAGGGCCCGCTGACGCATACGGGGCCAGTCTTCCACCGCTTCCCGGACATCGGTCAGCACCCGCTGCAACTCGGCCCGCAGTCGGGTCCGGTCCTCGGGTCCACGGATCGGATCCACCTCGATCCGCATCCAACTTTCCACGATGTCGCCGTCGATCGCGTCGTCCGGTTCCACGTCGGCGGCGACCTCGGTCAACCGGCCGAGCGGCTCCCGACGCACCACGACCAGCGGATGCACCAGCAGGTGGACGTCGAGGTGATGCCCGGTGAGCAACGCGGTGACAGAATCCACCAAAAAGGGCATATCGTCGGTAACGATCTCAATTACCGTATGCTGCTGCTCCGGCGCCGGCTCGTGGATCCGCAGCTTCAGCTCACCCGGCACCCGCTGCTGGGCCAACTCCCGATGCTCCCGCGCGGCGGCCAGCATCTCCTCCGGGGTGAACCCGATCAGCTCCTCGTCCGGGGCGAACCGCCAGAACCGGTCGACCAGGGTCGCCGCGTCATGGTCGTCGCCGGCCAGCGCCACCGCCTGGGCGACCAGCCGCTCGGCGTTCGGTACCGGCTCGTCGAGATCCGCGTCCTCGACGTCGTCGGCCAGCGCCTCCGGAGGTAAGCCCAGGTCGTACAGGGTGTCGATGCTGGCCCCCGGCACGCCGGTGACGCCCGAGGCGAGCCGAGAGCCCACCCCGTCGTCGTCGACCGCCGAATCGTAGCTGTCGTCCCGACCAGCGTAAGCCGGCCGAAGAGCGGGTTCCGGTTTGATCGCCGGACGCCGGTCCATCGGTGCCACTCCCCTCGACCCACCACGCCGTGGGTCACTCTGCGCCCAGACTAGGCCCTGCCGATCCACCGTCTTGTCAGTGGACCGCCGGCCCGACGTCCGGATCCGGACGTTGTCCCGTCACCCGTTGCGGACAGCGGGCACGCCCGTCCTGGAGTACCCACACTGCCTCCGCCATCACCCGCCGCACCGGTCGGACACCGGAGCCGCGACACGGGGGCACATGCGGGGACACCGGGCGTACTACCGTCAACCTGCCGCCGGTGGCTGTCACGGCGGCGGGCACACCCGGAAGGTAACAACGGCATGCGTCTCCCTTATCCACCCCATCGCCCCCCTCTCCGGCGGGCAGGCCCCCGGTTGCCACTCCTGGCGTTGGCCGGCCTGCTGCTCGCCACCGGGTCCCTCGCCGCCTGCTCCGAATCCGACGGACCGGAACAGGCGGTCGACGCGTTCCTCGCCGGCTGGCGCGGCGGCGACCTCAACCCGGTCGGCTTCCGCAACCCGGCGGGACAGCGGGTCCCGGCCACGGACGTGGCCGAGGAGATCAAACAACTCTCCGGCGACCTGGCCAAGACTCCACCCACGCTCCGCCGGGAAGGTGCGGCGAAGATCACAGACAACAGCGCGACAGCGACGGTACGGGTCGACTGGACGCTTCCGGGAGACACGCACTGGATCTACCCCTCGGAACTGCGCCTCACGCGTGCCGACGACGACAACTGGCAGATCATCTGGGAACCGAAGGTGGTCCAGCCGCAGCTCACGAGTGGTGACCAGTTGACCCTGAGGCGGCTCCCGGCAGCCCGCGCGCCGATCAGCGACGGTGCCGGGGCGGACATCGTGCGCCCCCGTCCGGTGGTCCTGGTCGGGGTGCAGCCGGACGAGGTGACCGACACGGCGGATCTGGTGAAGGAACTCGACGCGGCGTTCCGGGCGATCCGGCCCCGGATCGAGCCGCCGGTCGACCTCTCCGACCTGCCGGACCGGCTGAAGGAGGCGAAGCCGAACGCCTTCGTCGACGTGGTGAGCCTGCGCCGGGAGGCGTACCTGCAGATCAAGCCCCGGATCTACGACCTGCCCGGCACGAAGTTCCGTGACGAGCAGCGGCAGCTCGCCCCGACCCGGGACTTCGCCCGGGCCCTGCTCGGCTCGGTCGACCCGGTGCAGGCCGACGACATGACGGCCGAGCCCGGGGCCTACGAACTCGGCGACTCGGTCGGACACGGCGGTCTCCAGGGCCGGTACGAGAAGCAGCTGCGCGGCGCCGCCGGCACCAGTGTGATCATCGCGAGCCGGCGTCCCGACGGTTCGGTCACCCCGACCGACACCGAGGTGTTCCGGCAGGAGCCGAAGCCGGGCTCTCCGGTCAGGACCACCCTCGACGTACCGACCCAGACCGCGGCCGACAACGCGTTGCGGGGTACCTCGCAGCGCAGCGCACTGGTCGCGGTACGGGTCAGCGACGGCGCGGTGCTCGCCGCCGCCAACGGCGGCACCGCCGAGAACCTCGCCTTCACCGCCCAGGTGCCGCCGGGCTCGACCTTCAAGATGGTCAGCGCACTCGGTCTGCTCGACGCCGGCGCGGTCAGTCTCGACGCCCCGGTCGACTGCGAGAAGACGTTCACCGTGGAGGGGCGCTCGTTCAAGAACTCCGACAACTTCGCCCTCGGCCGGGTGCCGTTCCGGGTCGACTTCGCCAAGTCGTGCAACACGGCGTTCGCCGCGCTCGCCCCGCGGCTGGGCCCGGACGGGCTGGCCGAGGCCGGCCGCAGCCTCGGCCTGGAGGCGGCCTGGCAACTCGGCCTCGACGCGTTCAGTGGCAAGGTCTCGACCGGTGGTTCGGCGCCCGAGCGGGCCGCCGCGGCGTTCGGCCAGGGCACCACGCTGGTCAGCCCGTTGGCGATGGCGGCGGCCACCGCCGGGGTGGCCCGGGGTCAGTGGCAGCAGCCGAAGCTGGTCCTGGAGCCGGCCCCGGGTGAGTCCGCGCCGCCCGGCCCGCAGTTGAAGCCCGGCTCGGTGGAGCCGCTGCGCACCATGATGCGCGAGGTGGTCACCGGGGGCACCGCGACGGCGCTGAAGGACGTGCCGGGTGGGCCGGTGTACGGCAAGACCGGCACCGCCGAGTACGACGACAACCCGGCGCACACCCACGCCTGGTTCGTGGGTTGGCAGGGTGACGTCGCGATCGCGGTCTTCGTGGAGAAGGGCGGATCGAGTTCGGCGACCGCCGTACCGATCGCGGAGAAGTTCCTGCGCGACCTCGCCCGGGACTGAGGTCCCCGGCCCGCCCGCCGACAACCGAAGCGGGCCCCCACCCCCTGGGTGGGGGGCGCGTCGTGTTGGCCCCCCGGGGCGCCGGCCCCCCC